>NZ_QPTY01000011.1:0-70962 GCF_005236045.1 Enterococcus sp. VV15 | reverse complement strand
TTGTGGTTAAAAACATTGTACCGTAAAAGGGCTGTTACATGGCCTTTTATCTTTTACACAATTATATGGACTTTATCTTGAAAAAATTTGTGCGACATTTTTTTTACCATAAACTAAAATAAGTGAAAGTATTCCTGTAATGGTTAAAGAAAAAATACTTATAATTGCAGGAGCAAATAGCAATCCTAAAAATCCAATGGAAACAATGATAGCACCAATTATTGCTTTGGTTAAATCTACTTTTCTACCCAGTATATTATTCATTATAGTAACTCCTAATAGTTAAATTTTTGTAATCAACTAAGTATAGCTTTAAATAGTCAATAGTCAATGTTTTTTATTATGCTTATTGAAAAATAAAAAAAGCCGGATTCCTCCGACTAAGAATAATATTTCTGACACAAGTATTATATCATATTTGGGGGAATCAGGATGGTACTTTTCGATGTGAAGAAGTATGAGACACCAGAAGTAAAAGATGTGGATATGGAACGCACAAAATATAATGTCGCTGTATTTCTTTCAGCATATCTATCAGCAAGGTGCAGAGCAGGACAACCACGCGAACCAAAAGTAACATCATCTTTTTCTTTGGTTCCGCCGTCTACGGTAAACAGTACGTTTGAAGCGGAACAGTTGCTGATAGACAAGGAGGAAGCGTGGGAAAAGTTCGCATATCTGCATAAATTGTTTATTAGAGGTTATGCATCAATCTAACATGCACATAAGCCAGATATTACAGAGAGAAGAAGAAAGATCTTCTACGATCGCTATATCTACGGAAATGCCATCTTTGGGGTAGAAGAAAGAAACAATTTGAGCGAAGAGACAGTGAAGCAGGAATCGAATATCATTATTATCCAATTCGCTTTAGCATTAGAACTGATTGCTTTTAAGTAGCCAGTTTTTACACTTTTTATACCAGTCATATACCTGTAAAAAGAGTTATTATGATAGTGTCGAAAGATTAAGAAAAGGACTTCGACAAAATAAATGAAGGAAGGAAATCTCCCTCATCGTTGTAATTAAGCTTTAACAGACAGCAACAAATAAACTAAAGGATGTGGGGGTCAGCTCCTACAAACAATAGTTCATATGTTGCTGTCTATTATTTTTACTTATACCTATTTAAAATTTCTATTTTCACCTAGTCGATACACATAGAATGAAACTCAAAAAACAAATTGGAAACCATATTTTTCTACAGATGCTTTGCGTTCTCTAGCTTTAATTGTATCGAAGTTAAAGTGATCGTATACTTCTTTAGTTGCGCCAAGAGCATATTGACCATATTGGATATTCTCATCTTTGTATTGAACTATATTAAGAATTTTCCACCCATGGTCTAGAAGCTCGTTCACATATTTTTCTTCTTTTGTATCAACTAAAAAAGATATTACGCGATAAGTATCTGTATAATCCATTTAATCATCCTTAATTTTTTATTTCAGCGGACCACTCGCTGATAGATAAAATTAAGGGTGATTTTTTTACAATGAAATAAAAGTCGATTTTAGTTATTAATAAATACACTTTTTGAACATGCACGTTAGCGAGTTTGGGTTTTCGGTGATCCCAAGTTACCAGTTAACAAAGACCGAAAAGAATTATAACTGTATCTCGTTGATGAGGTGTAGTTTCTATATACTAGATCACTCGATGAGTGATTTTTTTGTTTTGAAAGGAGAGAATCAAAATGGCAATGACTAAAATTAGAACATCAATCACAGGAACAGAATATTGGGATTCAGAAAAGAAAAAGACTGTTGTAATTCCGAAAGGTCAAGAACCTAACTTTGAAGTAACGGAAGAAAAAGGAATATCAAGTGATAGTAAAACCTTTGTGGCTGTCAATGGTGAACTCATAGTCAATAGAAATGAAAATCTTGATAGTGAAAACATTACTGTTGACTTTGACGAAGACGAAGTTACTAACGATCAGACTGTTGAAGTAACGGATGAACTGGATAACATGACTGCAAAAGAATTGCGTGCATATGCTAAGAAACATGGTATTGATATTCCAGGTGCTATCCGTACGAAAGGCGACATCTTGAATCTTATTCGTGAAGCAGAATGAAGTACTGTCAGTTTGACGGATGCACGAACAAGATAGCAAAGGGAATCTATTGTACCGAACACAAACGATCAAGTAAATCACGCAAGAAGAAGCAACAAGCTAAGACTGTTTATCATCACGAGAACAAACCATTCTATCGAATGCAAGCATGGAAAGATGTTGCAGATTTTGTTTACGAAAGAGAAGGTGGACACTGTCAACGATGTGGAAGGTTTGTCTTTGGGAAGCTAGCGCACAGGCATCATGTAATACCTATCAAAAAAAATAAATTGCTTAGTCTTGATCCAAACAATATTCGTTTATTGTGTCCAAGTCCAAGGATGTTCTTATACTAAAGAAATAGAGTTTTTAGAGCAGTTTAAGAACGCCGCACAAGGTTTAGTGAATGCCATTCCAACTGGGGAATTAACAAGACTAAGAATTACCATTAACTATTTAAATGGTAAGACACAAGAGTATGCAACATTTTCTAAACAAGAAATCCAAGTAACGCAACGGACCATGAACCATTAAAAATCTTAATAGAAAAAAGAGGGGTAGCCGAAAATTCGGCTACCTTTTGTGATGAAAAAAGGTGGAAGATATTTTCATTGATTACTATATATTTTTCTCTGTTTCTTCATAAGCCTTTTTGTTACAATATTCATAAAGTTATATGTATATGACTGGTTAGATGAGCAAAGGAGATAAATATAATGAGTTCATCTATAGGTGAAATGTTAGGAGATTCAGCCAGACACCAAGTTTTGAATACAATTGAGACAGAAGAACAAAAAAATTTTAAGAAACAACACCCTAAGTGTACACCAAACCAGCTGATTGAAAAGATGAGTAGTAAAGGCATTGAATTCAATTTGATGACAAAAGAAGAAGCTAAAAAAAGAATTACTGAAAATACATATTATTTTAAGGCTGGGGTATATCGCCACAATTTTAACAAAGATAAAGATGGTAAGTATGTTAATTTAGACTTTGCTTACTTAGATGATTTGGCTATTTTAGATATGCGTTTTCGAAAAATATTACTAAATATGTCATTAGATTTAGAGCATTCTCTTAAAACGTTAGTAAACTCTGTTGTAACTATGGATAAATTTGAAGATGGTTATCAAATAGTACAAGATTTTTCAGTTGCGTATAATTTTGATCTCAATAATATGTACGGATCTTATGGTAAAAGAACACATTATTTAAACCCCGTGAAAAACAAACATAGTAGTTGTACCTCACTCTGGGTTTTGCTTGAATTGATGTCTTTTGGAGAGTTATCAAAATTCCTAGAATTTTATTATGAAAGAACAAAAATTCAGAAAAAAAGATTCGTATATCCATCTAGACTAATACGTTACGCCAAAAATGTACGAAATGCGGCTGCTCATAACAACCCAATAATATTAAATTTTTCTGGAATGAAAACATCTCTCCTGATCCTAAAATTATGCAGAATAATAACAAAATGGGATTGAACAAAGCTTTGTGTAGGAATCCTAGAGTAAACGATATTTTGTGTTTGTTTTTTCTACATGATATGTATTGTAGCGTAGGTGTTAAAAAGCATTTGATTGTAGAATTAGAAGCTTTTAAAGAGAGGTGCGAAAAAAAATCAGATTATTATGTGAATAATGAGCACCTTAAAGAAGCGTTCAAAAATTTAGCGCTACTAATTGACTATTATAAAAATAAGTGATACTCTGTGTATGAGTAAAAAAGAGGTAATACTCTCTGCACTCTAGTAGCTTTGAGCAACTAGGTGTTAATTTAGACTTAATCAATGTTGGCGTACACAATAATTTATTTTTTAAAATTACTGTTAATGGGCGCCAACAAAAAAGAGCCTTGTAACCCCAGGGCTCTTTTTTTATGTTTTACTAAATGCTTAATTTGCCCCACGTTAGATGAAGATTTTTATACTGCAATTCCACTGCATTTGAGTAAAACAAATAGAAAATTCAATAAGCTGTTTTTACCGAAATAGCCTTATTTCATTAGTTTTTAAAACTCTATATAAGCTTCTTAAATGTTTTATTGATTCCTGTACCTTCTTTTTCTTTGTGTGAATACGTTCTGCTTAAATATCAATATATTTTGCGAATTGCGCTGCTATTTCTTCTTTTCTTTTGTCTGTAATATGAATATATAGATCCATAGTGATTTGAATAGAAGAGTGGCCTAAATGCTCTTGCACATCTTTAATATTTGCACCAGATTCTAAAAGCAAACTAGCATGTGTATGTCTAAAACCAGAAATGGTTCGCTTAAGATTCTTTTGCTTGATGACTACTGGTTCTGCTAATCGCTCCTATAAAGTAAGAATTAAAAAAATCCAGAAGTCTAATTGACAACTGGATTTTCCTAGTAGATTTATACATCTGATATTAACGAAGAAAGGTTTAATTTCCGTTGTAATTTCCATCTTTGCTGAACAAATAATAGACTAACATTCCCAAACCGATCAGAGCAATGATATTTCCTACAATTGGGACCCATTTGGCATATTCACCTGCTAACATAAGTATCGCACCACCAACAAACATGAAGCCAGCTGCTAATAAATTTTTCATTTAGTTAACCTCCATTCTTGTTGTTTATTTGTATTGCAATAAATAATCTTCGTTTGATATGTCTTAAAAAGGCTAAGCGTAGATTTTTTATTCTATTGTACATTGGCCAACTACTCAGAGCAAAAATTTTATACCAAATTGTCAGGATTCGAACCAACGAGCTATTGAGTAAAAGTTCGTCTAACTCAGCTAATATAGAAGGTGTGAAAAATTACTTTTTCAGTGTCCAAAATCGGAGTAGATCAATTTGAAAGCTGATGCATAAATCATGCGAGATATTGAATTGTCATAGATGTAAATTATACTCATGATTAAGTAACAAGAATTATTTTTAAAACCTGGAATAAAAGATAGCGCCGTAGCAAAAAAAGTGGTAAATTAGTTGACGAGCCTTCTTTTTTTTATAAGATAAATGTAAGGTTTCAATTTATTTTCATGTGACGAAAATGTAAGGGTGTAATTACTCGTTTTATGCATGTTTACTATGATAAGATGCACATGAACGGATAGTAATAAGTGTAACTATTTATTTAGGATGTGAAAAATAGATGTGCGGAATTGTAGGATTTGTTAATAACAAAGATAATAAAAAAGCAATAGTGAATGCAATGATGGATCGAATCGTTCATCGAGGACCAAATAGTGCTGGAGAATATATTGATCAATCTGTTGCTTTGGGTTTTAGACGTTTGAGTATCATTGACTTGGAAGGCGGTTCACAGCCTATTTATAATGAAGATCGTACGAAAATCATTATTTTCAATGGTGAAATTTACAATTACCAACCTTTGAGAGAAGAATTGATCAAGGCAGGGCATATTTTCCAAACCCATGCAGATACAGAAGTATTGTTGCATGGATATGAAGAATGGGGTACTGATCTTTTACAAAAAGTACGTGGGATGTTCGCATTTGCTATTTGGGATAATGAAAAAAATGAATTATTTGGTGCACGTGACCATTTTGGTATCAAGCCTTATTATTATGCTGAAATGAATGGAACATTCATGTTTGGATCAGAAATAAAGAGTTTTTTACCACATCCAGATTTCAAAAAAGAATTAAATAAATCAGCGTTGAAACCATATATGACTTTCCAATATTCACCATTGAATGGCGAAACATTTTTCAAGGGTGTCCACCGCTTACCAGAAGGCCATTATTTTACGTATAAAGATGGACAACTGGATATTCAACAATATTGGGATGCCGACTTTGAAACAAAAGGAGAGCATTCAAGACAAGAATGGATCGACAAGATTGATGAAACAGTGCAGTCTTCTATTGCAGCACATAAAATAAGCGATGTAGAAGTCGGTTCATTTTTATCTAGTGGTGTTGATTCTAGTTATGTGACTTCAGTGCTTAAACCAGATCATTCGTTTTCTATTGGCTTTGATGACAAGACTTATAACGAAGCAATCGAAGCGAGAAAGTTGACTGAGCGTTTGGATCTAGACAATACCGCAGCTGTGATCGATGGCGATATGTCTTTCAAGGCTTTTCCTTTGATCCAGTATCATTTAGATGAACCTGATTCAAATCCTTCATGTGTGCCGCTCTATTTTTTAGCAAATCTAGCATCGCAAAGTGTGAGAGTTGTCCAATCTGGTGAAGGCGCAGATGAACTATTTGCTGGCTACCAAACGTATGGATTCCATACTAATTCAAAATTTATTCGTGTAATTGCGCAAGGATTGAAAAAATTGCCTAAAGGAACAAGATATAATCTTGGCCGTAAAATTGGAAAAATGAAAAATTTCCATGGGAGAATCCATTTATATGAATCTCTAGCACCTGCTAAAGAGTATTTTATCGGGCATGCACGTGTATTTGAAGAAGCGGAAGCTGCAGATATTTTAACTGATGATTTCCAACAAGCACCAACAGTCAAGGATATTATGGATGCTCATTATGCGAACACAGATAAAATTGCTGATGAGGTCAATAAAATGCAATATGTCGATCTTCATCAATGGATGCCGAAGGATATCTTGCTGAAAGCTGATAAACTTTCAATGGCAAGTTCTCTGGAAGTCCGAGTGCCTTTATTGGATATCGAAGTCATGAAACTGGCGCAACAGATTCCAAGTAAATATCTGTTGAATCAAAACAACACGAAAGATGTTTTCCGCCAAGCAGCGAATAAGCATTTACCAGAAGAATGGTCGAACCGAGTGAAATTAGGCTTCCCTGTACCAATCAAAGCTTGGTTAAAAGAAGACCATGGCTATCGACAAGTAAAAGAATTATTTGAAGCAGATTTTGCGAAAGAATTCTTTGATCAAGAAAAAATCATGAAGTTGTTGAATGATCATTATGAAGGCCGTAAAGAAGAACAACGGAAAATTTGGACGATTTTTAGCTTTTTGACTTGGTACAACGTGTTCTTTGTTGAAGAAACAGTTCCTCAAGCAGAAGCAATTGATTATGTAACTGTCTGAAGCTAAGTTTTTTTCTGACAATTATTCAAAGTGAAAGGGAGAGATAAAAGTAAGATTACTTTTATCTCTCCCGTTTTACTCAATGATATCCAACTGATGGGGTTGAATTCTCCCCATCCACGTATAGTAAAAAATCAAGGTGTGTCGGTTGGTGTTAATTCTTTTCAGAAGAATAGCTGATTTCTTTTTCTTTGCTGTCATCTTTTTTGTAGATAGTCAAAGTTGTTTTTTTATTTTGAGCGATCTCTTTGCCTTTTTCAATGGCTTCTTTTTTTGTTGCAAAGCGTTGACTTGCTTTTTTTGCGCCATCTGATATGACGATCCATTGATCCTCTTCAAATCTGACATTCACATTGGCATTGATCAACTCTGATGTTCGTGAATTTTTTTCGTGTTTATCTGTTTTAGAGGGATTTTTTTCTTCTGAAAATTCTTTTTTCTCTGATTTGTCAGCATTTTCATACCATTCCTTTGCCTGTTTGATCGCAATAGGGATTGCTCGGTCATCTGGATATCCATCAGCTAATAACGCATTGCCGATAGCAATGGCTTTTTTTCGGACAAGTTCTTCTAGGTTTTTCATTGAAGGTGGGTAGTCTGTCATATTCCATGGCATGAATGTTTCCTCCTTTAAATGATCGTATTCTTCTTTTTGTGTTTCCTTCTATAATCCATAGTGTAAACGTAAGCTATAAAAAAGAAAAAGAATTTGTTTACGGGGTCATAACTTATTCTTTCTTCGTCAAGTAAATTTACTTAACAAATTTCAGGAAAAGGCTAGTAATCTGGTGGAAATCATGGTAAGATAGTCAAGTCTGAGAGTCATCTTAGAGGATTCTAGTAAAAATGGGAGGGAAAAACATGCGCGTAAACATTACTTTAGAATGTACTTCTTGTAAAGAACGTAACTATTTGACAAGCAAAAACAAACGTAACAACCCTGATCGTTTGGAAAAACAAAAATATTGCCCACGCGAACGTAAAGTTACTTTACACCGTGAAACTAAATAAGCATAAATAAAGCTCTTGTTCATATGGATATAATGGATAAGACTTAGCAAAAAAGGACTGGACATCTGAGGATGATTCAGTCTTTTTTGCTTAATAACTGGTTATTTTTTCGATAAATGTGTATGCTTTTTATAGCATACCGGAGAGGATGAGACAGATGTTTATTTCAATGTGGGCACAAGATAGAAATGGGTTGATCGGCAAAGATGGGTTACTTCCATGGAAATTGCCTAATGATATGCGTTTTTTTAGAGAACATACAATGAATAGAATATTGGTGATGGGGAGAAAAACCTACGAAGGCATGGGAAAATTGTCCTTACCCTACCGAAAGATTATCGTCTTAACAAGCCAAGCTGATTTTAAAGTAGAAGAGAACGCAGAAGTGATGCATTCAATTGAAGAACTACTTGCGTATGCGAAGAATTGTTCAGAGGATATTTATGTATCAGGTGGTAGTCGGATTTTTCAGGAATTATTACCAGAAACTGGGATTATTTGGCGTACATTGATTGATGCTACCTTTGAAGGAGATACATTTATCGGCGAGATCGATTTTTCCGATTTTGACCTAGTGGAAGAACATGTGGGTATAGTTGATGAAGAAAATCAGTATCCTCATCGTTTTCAGAAATGGAAAAGACGAGTGGCGGAGGCTGAATGAGGCTGGGACAAAAGTGTTTCTTACTTTTGTCCCACGCTCATCATGTTTAAAATGCCTAATAGAACATGCGCAGTATTGAAGTATTTTTATCAAAGATGAAAAAAATTGATTTTGATGCGTAACAGAAAAACCAAATTTTGTATCTTTCTTTGAGCGATCATCTGAAATTGTTTGATTTTGATCCTATAAACGAACGATCATTTGAGAAAAAGCAATAGGCTAATTGATTTTGAAAAAAATAGAAAAAGAGCCTTGGACCAATGGGATTTTTCCTTAAAAGTTCGATTGAATTATCGAATGATACGGAGAAATATTTCATTGGAGACAAGGTTTTTTCATGATAGTGATTCTTAGCTTAATCGCTCTTTGATATCGTCGACCATTTGTTCACTCGCAATAGGACCATTGTATAGCCAACTTGATTCAGGACCAAGCTCTAATACATTGTTTGCTTTGACTGCTTTAAGATTTTTCCAAGTGGCTTCGTTGAACATGGCTGCTTTTTTATCACTGTTGACTAAAATAATATAGTCTGCATCTAATTCTGCTAGTTTTTCAGAAGAAACAGCAGACCAATCAGAAGTGGCTTCTTTAGAAACTTCTGCAACTAGAGGAGGGACTCCAAACTTTAGATCACCGTAGACGATTCGTCCGCTTGAACGATTTTCGCTTACCATGTAAGCAGAATTGTTGGTTACCCATAAGACTGCAGCTGTTTTGCCATTGATCTTATCTGCTAATTCGGTGCGTGTCTCTTTGACTTTTTTCTGATAATCAGAAATGATCTTATCTGCTTGTTCCTTTTTATCAAGGACTTTTCCGATATCTTTCAGTTGTGTTTCCCAAGTGACCTCTGTGCCATTTTCTACGACGTAGGTTGGAGCAATCTTACTATATTGATCGTATTTGCCACCTTCAACTGTAGCAGAAGAGGAGATTAGTAATAGATCAGGTTCAAAACTCAAAACTTTCTCGTAAGGGAGGTCATAGGAAATGGTAGGAACACCTTTAAGCTCGCTTTGTAGATAATCTTGGATTGAGCCACTGCCTACTGTCCATTGTGCTACTGGTTTTTCTCCTAATGCAATCAGATAGTCTTCCAAATAACTACCGATGATTCGTTTCGGTTGGTTGGGTATTGCGACTTTATGACCTAAAGTATCTGTTACAGTATGCGTTGCGTTAGTAGATTCTGTTGTAGAAGTCTCGGCTGTTTTTGTTTTGTCTGTTGACGAACAGGCTCCTAAAAGACCAATTAACAATAAAGTACTAGTGATTGTACATAATTTAGTTTTTGGATTCATTTTTTCCTCCTCCTTTAATTGAGAATCTTTCTCATTTGTTATTATTCATGATAATAGAAGTGGTGTCAACCGTTTTTTGAGAAGTTCTAAGGGCAAAGTAATGCTTGACGAATTTGTGAAGTGCCTTCATAATTGAGAATGATTTTCAATGGAAGGGTGAAAAAAATGACAATACTGGAAGCCGTTGATATTTCGACAGGTTACCTGAATAAGCAGATCAGTGAAAAATTATCTGTTAAGATCCCTGAAGGAAAAATTACCAGTCTAATTGGACCAAATGGTAGTGGTAAATCCACTTTATTAAAAAGTTTTACACGAATTCTTCCCGTTCAAAAAGGAAAGATCATGGTAGCGGGTTCTGATATTGCGACATATGCACCAAAAGAATTAGCGCGAAAGATTTCATTACTGGCGCAAAGTAGTGAGCATCCTTTAGGCATGTCGGTAGAAGAAGTTGTTTCATATGGACGTTATCCTTATCAAAAACTTTTTAGCGGAATGAATGAAAAGGATCTCTCTGCGATTGATTGGGCATTAGAGGTCACTCATTTGTTGGAGTTTCGTGAAAGAGATTTAGCTAGTTTATCGGGTGGACAAGCGCAAAGAGTTTGGATTGCCATGGCATTGGCGCAAGAGACGGATATTTTGATCTTGGATGAACCAACCACGTATTTAGATCCAGCCCATCAATTAGAAATCTTAGAATTGTTAGTAGAAATCAATCGTGCAAAGCATACGACCATTTTGATGTCCATCCATGACATCAATCATGCCTCACGTTTTTCAGACTGTTTGATTGGGATGAAGGATGGAAAATTGGTGGTGCAAGGAACGCCAGCAGAAGTAGTCACAAAAGAATGGATGCGTGAAATCTTTGAAATTGATGCACAGATCGTCCAACTTCCAGAGACGAATAAACCTGTCTTTCTATCTTACGATTTGATGACTAGTCGTAAGGAGGGAGAAAAGTGAAACAGAAAAGAAAAGTTTTTACGCTTGTATTGTTTATAGTAGCCATCTTCATTATTTTTGTGATTTCTTTATCAAATGGTGCAGTGTCCATCGCCTTCTCCAATTTGTGGCGGGCAATTTTTCAGTTTGATGCTAGTGTTCAAACACAACAGATCATACGAACGATTCGGCTCCCTAGAGTCTTAGGTTCTTTTTTGGTGGGAAGCTGCTTTGCACTTAGTGGTGCGTTGATGCAAGGTGTGACTAGGAATAATTTAGCGGACTCAGGATTACTTGGTATCAATTCGGGGGCATCGCTAGCAATGGCAGTCAGTTTTATTTTTTTTCCAAAAACATCAGCATTTGGTGTGTTCTTGATTTCGTTATTAGGCTCGTTCCTAGTTACGTTACTTGTATTTTTCTGTTTGAGTCTTTCTAAGGTGGGGATGGATCCCATTCAACTTATTTTAATTGGTGTGGCAATTAGTTCCTTTTTTACTGCTATTAGTCAAGCATTGACCCAATTGTTTGATCTTCAACAAGATTTGGCTTTTTGGTTTGTCGGAGGAGCTGCAAACATAACTTGGCAGCAACTAAAAGTGATTGCGCCTGTTTATATAGTGGCAGTTGGCTGTTCGTTTGTACTAGGTAAATCTGTTTCTTTAGTAAATCTAAGCGAGACCCACGCTTTGGCTCTTGGAGGACATCCTAAGCGGATTAGGATCGTCGTATTTTTATTAGTAGCTGTTTTAGCAGCCATTGCAGTCTCACTGGTAGGTCCAGTATCATTTATCGGCTTGATGGTGCCTCCAGTGGTTCGAGGCTTAGTTGGTTCGGATTATCGGTATGTCTTACCTGCATCATTCTTATTAGGTGGAGGATTCGTGATGTTTGCGGATTATGTGGCGCGAATGATCAATCCACCCTTTGAAACTCCTTTTGGTCTAGTGGTTGCATTGATTGGTGTTCCGTTCTTATTGTTTCAAGTTAGGAGGGAACATGCATGAAAAAGATCCAATATGCTATCTTTTTATTGTTTTTTTTACTTGTCATTACTTCACTAGCTAGTCTGATGATTGGCACTCCATTTATTTCTCTAGATCAGATTTTCGACTTGATGGTAGGAAAAGGGCAAGCTCTCCATTCTTTGGTAGTGTCTGAATTTCGGTTGCCTCGCTTATTGATTAGTCTTGTTGCGGGTTTGAGCCTTGGGGTGTCCGGTTATTTACTACAAGGAGTGACTAGAAATGAGTTAGCGGACTCTAGTTTATTAGGAATAAATGCGGGTGCGGGATTTTTTGTGATGCTGTATCTAGGATTCTATGCAAATGACTCTTCCCCGTTTTTATTGTTATTGGTAGCTTTTTTGGGAGGCGCTTTTGCGGCGTTCTTAGTATATGCCGTTGCCCATAAGCGGAATGGACTGCTTGGCATGAACCGCATTTTACTGGCAGGTATCGCTGTGAATGCAGGGTTATCTGCTTTGATGTTATTGTGTACGATCAAGTTGTCAAAAGAAAGCTATGGATTTGTTAATTCTTGGCTAGCGGGTTCGATTTGGGGAGCAAGTTGGCCATATGTATGGGGATTGATCCCTTGGGTAGCTGTTATACTCATTCTTACGGTATTTTTCAGTGGTCGGATCGGACTATTATCCTTAGGGCAAGAAAGAGCACGTAGCCTAGGCTTGAATGTAACAAGAAGTCAGCAGATCCTTTTATTACTTGCTGTCGCTTTAGCTTGTGGAAGTGTTGCTGTCGCTGGTAGTCTTTCTTTTGTCGGTTTACTTGCACCCCATGGAGCAAAACTAATCGTGCGACGAGAAAATCAATGGTCATTTCTTTTAAGTGGATTATTTGGCGCACTTTTTGTCAATAGTGCCGATAGTATTGCTCGAATCATTCTACCAAGCGGAGAAATCCCTACTGGAATCTTGATTGCCGTCATTGGCGCACCTTATTTCTTGTATTTACTATTTTCCAAACAAAAACAGATTCTAAGTTGATCTAGCTTTAAGAAGAGTCTAGTACAAAAATGTTTAATTCCGAGGACTAAGAAAAGATTTGTTAAATTACTTTTCAAATTTTATGGATTTTGGCTTATTTCTCGGAGTTAAACACTTCTGTCCCAGCCTCTTTTTTGAAATTTCCGAAAAAACTGACTTTTGGACGCCGTTTATTCGAGAGTCTGTAGTAAACCTGATTTTTAGATTTGTCCCACATTCTCTTCTTTTTAAAGAAACTGCATTTATTTGAAAAGTTAAATTGCTATTTTGAGCATTTTCCGCTACCATTTTAACAAGAGGAAGGGTGACTTTTTTGGAACGTACAAAAGAAGACCTGCGGAAATTTGGTATACAACAACTGCAAAGGATAGCCGAGAGTGGCGAGAAAGAAGCGAAAGAACGAAAGCTCTATCAAAAATTGTATGAAAGCAGCAAGTGGCAAAGGGCAAGAACCATTGGGCTAACAATAGCGAATGGCTTTGAAATTTCAACCCAACCGCTTATTGAATCAGCTCAAAGTGCAGGGAAAAGCATCGTTGTTCCGAA
Organism: Enterococcus sp. VV15; assembly: GCF_005236045.1. Classification (NCBI taxonomy): domain Bacteria; kingdom Bacillati; phylum Bacillota; class Bacilli; order Lactobacillales; family Enterococcaceae; genus Enterococcus; species Enterococcus sp. VV15. Next base: position 57,396 of record NZ_QPTY01000011.1, on the reverse strand, counting down.
AACACTACCTAAACGTCAAATGGCCTTTTATCAGGTTGATCAAGAGACAACATTTGAAAAATCAAGTTTTGGTGTGTTTGAACCAATTTCTGATCGGTATTATTTGCCCGATGAAATTGACTTGCTGATTGTCCCGGGGATCATTTTTCATGAATGTGGGTATCGCATCGGTTTTGGTGGAGGATATTATGATCGATATTTGCAAAATTACCCCAATGCTACGTGCAGCCTTGTTTTCCATGAACTTATCAATAACGAATGGCTCCCTGAAAGTTTTGACAAAAAAATCCAACAACTATTTACGGATGTTTAAAAGGAGGATTTCATGAATTATCAACAACAGATAAAATTAAAGGCTTGGTTAAGAAGGCCGATCATCACTTACTTTTTCTTGGCAATCCAGACAATCGTATTTTTAGCGATGGAATTCATCCCATCAAATAATATTGCTACATCTATGGGAATGTATGGACCATTCGTCGTTTATATGAATGAATGGTGGCGATTCATCACACCTATCTTTATCCATTTTGGTCTGATGCATTTTGCCATGAATTCATTGATTCTCTATTTTATGGGTGAACAAATTGAAACGCTCTATGGGCATTGGCGCTTTTTTATAATCTATCTATTCAGCGGAATCATGGGGAATGCAGCTAGCTTTGCGTTCAATCAAGCCGGCGTCCTTTCTGGTGGGGCAAGTACCTCATTATTTGGATTGTTTGGCGCATTATTCATATTAGGTTTTCATTTCAAAAATGATTATCAGGTAAGACAATTGATTCGTCATTATATGCTGTTTATTGCTATGAGCTTTGTTTTTGGTCTCATGGATACATCGGTGGATATCTGGGGACACATGGGAGGAATCATTGGTGGTTTGCTTTTAGGGAATTGTTTAGGTTTACCCAAAAAAATGACCGATTATTCGATCCATCAGCGAATACTCTCACTTCTCGTTTTTGGATTTCTTTTAATAATATGTGTTTTATTGGGTTTAAAAAAATATGGATTACTTGTATAATATGAAGGAAGTGCTTAGAGATGGAGAGCTTGTATGATGTGCAACAACTGTTCAAAAGGTTTGGCATCTTTGTCTATGTGGGGTCACGTATCTATGATATTGAGTTGATGACGATCGAATTGAGGAATCTTTATGATAATCGGTTGATCGATCATGATACATACATGACAGCGTGGCATATACTGAAAAGAGAGCACCGAGTAGAAGAAAGCCGAAAGAAAGGAAACTTGTAATGGACAAAAAAATTATTGGGATTGATTTAGGTGGGACAACAGCAAAATTTGCAATTTTAACACCGGAAGGAGAAATTCAACAAAAGTGGAGTATCGATACCAATATTTTGGATGATGGCACGCACATCATTCCTGAGATTGTTGAATCAATCAATCATCGTTTGAATTTATACAACATGAAAGCTGAAAATTTTATTGGGATTGGTATGGGGACACCTGGTAGTGTCGACAGCGATGCTGGGACAGTCATTGGTGCCTACAATTTAAACTGGACTGAACTTCAATACGTAAGAAAGCAAATTGAAGAAGGTACAGGAATCAAATTTGCAATCGACAATGATGCCAATGTAGCAGCTTTAGGCGAACGATGGAAAGGCGCTGGGGAAAATGACCCAGACGTTATCTTCGTTACGCTAGGAACCGGTGTGGGCGGTGGTATCATAGCTTCTGGAAACTTGATCCATGGCGTTGCTGGTGCTGGGGGCGAAATTGGCCATATCACAGTTGATCCAGAAGGTTTTGAGTGTACTTGCGGTAAACGTGGCTGTCTTGAAACGGTCTCAAGCGCAACTGGTGTGGTTCGTTTAGCACGCTTCTTAGCCGAAGAATACGCTGGTGACTCAACACTTAAAAAGATGCTTGATGATGGTGAAGAAGTGACAAGTAAAGATATCTTTGAATTAGCAGAGGGCAATGATCCTTTTGGTTTGATAGTTGTAGACCGCGTATGCTTCTACTTAGGCTTGGCTTGCGGCAATCTAGGGAATACAATGAACCCTTCAAGCATCGTTCTAGGTGGGGGCGTTTCAGCTGCAGGTGAATTTTTACGCAGCCGTGTCGAAAAATATTTCAATCAATTCACATTCCCACAAGTAAGAGAATCAACAAAAATCAAATTAGCGGAATTAGGAAATGAAGCCGGTGTGATTGGTGCTGCTTCATTAGCCTTGAAGTTTGCTTAACAAAGTGGAGGAATTACATGGTTTTATGGGTTATTAACATCGTATTGCTACTAATTATTCTTGCAATCGTATTTTGGGAAGTCTATTTGCGAGTAATGGCAAAACGTTCTTCGAAAACGCTGGAAGAAGAAGAATTTCGAGAAAATATGCGAAAAGCACAAGTCATTGATGTTCGTGAAAAAGATGTTTTTGATGCGGGACACATCCTAGGCGCAAGAAACATTCCTTATACAGTTTTGAAAGATTCACTAGGATCGATTCGTAAAGACCAACCAGTGTACATTTATGATCAAAAGAAAAGTTTAAGCATACGTACAGCAAATAAACTAAGAAAAGCTGGCTACAAAGATATCTATATCTTAAAAGGTGGATATGATGGTTGGTCAGGTAAAGTAAAAAGTAAAAAAGTGTAACATTTCTTCAATACTTGAAGAAATCAGTAAAGATCCTTTCAAAAAGTCTGAGTATCTGAAAATATTTTTTATATTTTCAAGATTCTTAGACTTTTTCTTTATGATCAGTTTTTGTAGGTTTGGACAAAATCGACTATTATTTGAATCATTTATGCTATGATCGAAATAGAAGAGGAATGTGGAATCAATGATTAAATTAAAGAGAATTTATCAAGAAAGAGAAGAAAATGATGGGGTTCGGGTTTTAGTTGATCGCATATGGCCTCGAGGAATATCGAAAGAAAAAGCACACCTTGATTTGTGGCTCAAAGAAGTTGCACCGAGTACAGAATTAAGAAAGTTTTTTGGACATGATCCAAAGCATTTTGCAGAATTTTCTAAACGATATAGTGAGGAATTGACAAAAGAGGAAGAAAAACGGACAGCAATTACCCAGTTAAAGTTGCTTCTTGAAACTTATCCGGTAGTGACGCTAGTCTATGGCGCAAAGGATGAAAAACAAAATCAAGCGGTCGTATTGAAAGAATATCTCGAGAGGAGTGTCGATGGATGAAAATTGGCATTGTAGGCGGTGGACCAAGAGGATTGAGCATGGCTGAACGATTGTTGCGCAATGGGGCAAATGAGCAAGCGCTTGAACTTATTCTATTTGATCCAGTAGGACCGGGCGGAAGAGTCTGGCGACTTGATCAACCTTCTGAGTTACTAATGAATTCTGTATCTCAACAAGTGACACTTTTTACTGATGAAACGTTATCAAGCGGAGGGGTTATTTCACCTGGTCCCAATCTTTATCAATGGAGTAAGACAAACGCAGTTGACTTCATTGAACAGCAAAATATACCAATGAAAGCTGAGTTTATCAAGGAATCAAGGGAGTTAAAAAAGGATGAACAATGTTCCCGCTGCTTTTACGGACTTTATCAGCACTGGTTTTATACACAATTAAATGAAGCATACCCCGAAAATCTGAATTTGGTCAAAGGGATAGTTACTGAAATCCAAAAAAAAGAGCAGCAGTATCAACTGGAGACGGACAAACAAGTATTTATGGTAGATCAATTGGTTTTGGCTACAGGTCATTGGGAAAATGAACTAACTGGGGAAGAGAAGAAGCTTTATGATCACGCAACGAAAGAGAACTTATTCTATCAGCCCCCTGCAAATCCGGCAGACGTTCCTGTTCAATCGATCTCATCAAAAGAAAATGTCATTTTGAAAGGATTAGGATTAAGTTTTTTCGACTATGTAGGGCTGTTCACAATTGGCCGTGGCGGTTATTTTGAAGATAAAGGGGAAAAATTGATTTATCATCCTTCCGGATTGGAACCAGTTGTCTATTGCGGTTCGAGAAAAGGACTTCCTTATTTTCCTCGGGGAAAGAACCAAAAACAGGGAGGTGCTATGGCTTTACCAAGATTGATCACAAGAGAAAATCTGTCAAAGCTGTATCATTCGAAGAAATTGACAGGAACTTTATTTTTTGAATTATTGAAAAAGGATACAGAATTGTTTTATTACAAAAAAATCATTGAAGAATATCAGCTAGAGATTTCAAGTGCCGTATTTGAGCAAGACTTTCTTTCTGATAAAGAAAAGCTGTGGCAACAAAAGTACCCTGAGTTAATGTCTTATCACTGGTCGTGGGATTTCTTTGCTGCCCCATTGAGTTCTAGTCAAGATTTTATACCAGCAAGCAGACAGTTTATTGCATATCAGATCAATGAAGCTTTAAAGGGAAACTGTACAGGTGCGATTGCGTCGACATTCGATGCATTGAAAGATTGGCGTGATCCGATACGGCAAGCGATCGAATGGGAAATTTTTACAGTAAAGGAATATGAAGAATTGTTATGGGGTTGGTTCACTCGTCTGAATGCGTTTCTTACGATTGGCCCACCAGCAATTCGAACAAGAGAACTAGCTGCTCTGATTGATGCCGGGATTTTTCATTTGGTCGAGCCCCCTATTGATATCCGTATGTCAGAAGGTTGTTTTTCTGTAGATTATAAAGGTGTGACGGTCAAAAGTAGGTTTTTGATTGAAGCACGTGTACCTAAAAATGACCTTCTTTACACAGAAAACCCAGCTTTAAAGAGTCTAATAAATAATCAGCTTATTCGTTCATATACTTATCAAGACCAGAAAAAACAATACCATACAAATGCAGTTGATATCATTCGAGGAATAAACCAAGTTGTGAACCAAAAAGGAAAGGTAGAGGAAACGGTTTATTGTATCGGTATCCCAGTTGAAGGCGTAGATTGGTTGACGGCTGCCGTTTCAAGACCTTACACTGATCCTTGGAATTTAAGACAAATCGACCGAATCGCACAACATATGTTGCAGAGTAAAAGGATATAGAAAAAAGACCTAAAAGTACGACTCTTTTAAGAAAGGGTGTCTCTTAGGTCTTTTCTTAAAGCAAAATTAGTGGGAAACACGTTTACGCATTGCTTTTTTTCGATTTTCTTCGATCATTGCTTCCTTCTCATCGATTGGATCAATGACTGTTTTTTTGACTGAAGCGACTAAGCCAGCAACTGCAGCAGCTGTTGCCAGACTACCTACTAAAATACCTGATACAAATTTTTTCATCTCAAACACCTCGTTTATTAGTTGTTACCTCTATTATGGAACAAAATGGAAAAAAAGACCAGTCTGAGGTCTAAAATTTGAAAACCTTTGCAATTGATGGTTGAAAAAATTACTAAATGTTTTATTATAAATTTACTAAATAAAAAGAAAGCATTTTACAAACACTTGAGACTTTTCATGCGTTCAAAAAAATGTTTGAAGAAGAAAAAAGGAGTGGGCATATGTCAATTTTAGTTTTAGGTGGTGCAGGTTATATTGGTTCCCATGCTGTGGATCAATTAATCAATAAAGGCTATGAAGTAATCGTGGTGGATAATTTATTGACTGGTCACAAAGCTGCGGTCCATCCAGATGCACGTTTTTATGAAGGTGATATTCGAGACAAAACTTTTTTGAAATCTGTTTTTGAAAAAGAAACGATTGAAGGAGTTCTTCATTTTGCTGCTAGTTCATTAGTAGGTGAGTCAGTCGAAAAACCGTTAAAATATTTCAACAATAATGTCTATGGTATGCAAGTGTTATTGGAAGTCATGCATGAATTTGATGTCAAAAATATCGTATTCTCTTCGACTGCTGCAACCTATGGCGAGCCAAAAGAATTCCCGATTACAGAAAGTACCCCAACGAATCCTAAAAATCCTTATGGTGAAAGCAAACTGATGATGGAAAAAATGATGAAGTGGTGCGATAATGCCTATGGAATGCGGTATGTTGCTTTACGCTACTTCAATGTGGCTGGTGCTAAATCGGATGCCTCTATAGGAGAAGATCATACACCAGAAACACATTTAGTTCCAATCATCTTGCAAGTAGCGTTAGGCCAACGTGAATCATTAGCTATTTATGGGGATGACTATGATACACCAGATGGGACATGCGTCAGAGATTATGTACAAGTAGAAGACCTGATTGCCGCACATATCTTAGCATTAGAATATCTAAAAGCCGGTAACGAAAGCAATTTCTTCAATCTAGGAAGTAATCAAGGCTATTCAGTGCAAGAGATGCTTGAAGCAGCTCGAGAAGTGACAGGAAAAGAAATTCCAGCGAAGATTGCCCCTCGACGAGCAGGCGACCCAAGTCGATTAGTCGCTTCAAGTGCAAAAGCACAAGCGATTTTAGGTTGGAAGCCGAAATTTACAGACGTGAAAGAAATTATTAAAACTGCTTGGGAATGGCATGTCAGCCATCCTAATGGTTACAAGGAGTAGAGAAAAGATGACAATCAGTCAAACGATTTGCGATTTTACTACGTTAGCGATCGAAGCGGGTGGATGGATGGAGATGGACCGGCTCTATCTGCAAAATAAGATCAACGGTATGATCGGTGAAGAGGCAATGGATGTATACCAAGTGCGTTCCGTCAATGAGGACTCAGTGGATTTATTGGATCGTTTAGTCGAGCAAGCACAAAAAAATAGGATAGTTTCTGACTTAACAGCGGAAAAAGAAATTTTCGAAGCACAACTGATGGACTTTTTGACTCCTCCACCTTCTGTAGTCAATGCATTTTTTGCACAACATTATGCCAACGATCCTGAAGAGGCAACGAACTATTTCTTTGATTTGAGCAAGCGAAATGACTACATCAAGACCCGAGCTATCGCAAAAAATATCCAATATACCTACCCATCAGATTATGGTGAGCTGGAAATCACGATCAATTTATCGAAACCGGAGAAAGATCCCAAGCAAATTGCAGCGGAAAGACAAGCTACGAAAGTTGATTACCCTAAATGTATGCTGTGTATGGAAAACGAAGGATACAAGGGGCGCTTGAATTATCCAGCGCGGACGAATCATAGGATCATTCGTATGAACTTGGATGGCGAAAGCTGGGGATTTCAATACTCACCTTATGCTTACTACAATGAGCATTCGATCATTCTTTCAGAAGAACATCGGCCAATGAGAATCACGAAGGAGGCTTTCGCTCGTTTACTGAAAATTACGGAAGTCTTGCCACACTATTTTGTTGGTTCAAACGCTGATTTACCGATCGTAGGGGGATCGATCTTATCTCATGATCACTATCAAGCAGGACGTCATGAATTTCCAATGGCAAAAGCGCCAATAGAAAAATTAATCAAATTATCTGATTATCCGCAAGTAATTGCTGGAATCGTCAAGTGGCCGATGTCTGTGATCCGTTTACAAGCGACAGATCGACATGTATTAGTCGAAGCGGCTACAAGCGTGCTGAGAAAATGGAAGAACTATTCTGATCCAACAGTAGAAGTCAATGCATTTTCTCCGGATGGAACACCACACCATACGATTACACCGATAGCTAGAAAACGGGATGACTATTATGAACTTGATTTAGTGTTACGTGATAATAATACGTCAGAAGAACATCCAGAAGGGATCTTCCATCCACATCAGGATATCCAACACATCAAGAAAGAAAACATTGGCTTAATCGAAGTCATGGGGCTAGCAATTTTACCGCCACGCTTAAAACCAGAATTAGCAGAGGTTAAAAATTATCTATTAGGAAAAGACCATCATATTGCGGATTATCATGTGGAGTGGGCAGATCAGCTTAAAGCTGAACACCCAGAATTGACTGAAAAATCAGTGGACAATATCGTCTTTGAAGCTGTAGGAAAAGTTTTTGCACGTGTATTAGAAGATGCGGGTGTTTTCAAACGTGATGAAGAAGGACGAGCTGCTTTTGAACGCTTTACTGCAGGGTTATAAGAAAATGGATGGAAAACGAAGAGGAGGGAGAGACAGTGGCAACAATTAAAGATATTGCTCGGTTGGCAGGTGTTTCTCCTGCTACCGTTTCGAGAGTTCTTAACTATGATAGCGAGCTGTCAGTTGCTTTAGAGACAAAGAAAAAAATTTTTGAGGTTGCAGAAAGTTTGAATTATACGAAGCATCTCAGAAATGGTTCTGCAATCAAACAAACTGTGCGTCTGATCCAATGGTACAATGATCAGGAAGAATTAGAAGATTTGTATTATCTTGCGATCCGTCTGGGGATTGAGAAGAAAGCGGAAGAGTTGAATATTGCGCTACTAAAAGAAACGTGGGATTCAGTAAGTGAGAAGCCAGCAGATGGAACAATTGCTTTAGGTAAGTTCGATACGCATCAATTAGTGGAATTGAAAAAATCACAAGCGAACCTTCTCTTAGTTGATTCAGATGGGACCAATTATGGTATCAATTCTTTGATCGTTGATTTCTCTTCAAGTATCAAAAAGATCATTGATTATTTCAAAAATCAAGGAGCAAGGGAGATCACGATGCTTGCTGGCAAAGAGTATACAAAAAAGAGCCGCCAAAGAGTCAGTGATCCGAGGAGCAGTGCATTCAAACAGCTTGTCGCTGCAGAGGGAATACAGGGAACAATTATCGAAGCAGATTTTTCCGTAGAATCCGGGTACCAAGTGATGAAGGAATATTTAGAAAATCATCAGAAAGTTCCAACTGCGCTGTTTGCGGCAAATGATGCATTAGCGATCGGTGCATTAAAAGCTATTACGGAAAAAAATTATAGAGTTCCACAAGATATTTCGCTGATCGGTTTTAATGATGTCAGTGTAGCAAAATATGTTTCTCCGCCACTTTCAACGGTGAAGGTCTATACAGAATGGATGGGAGAGCTTGCGGTTGAAACATTGGTTCAAGGGATGAATGAAAAATCTCCTGTTTCAAGAAAGATAATTGTCGGAACGGATCTCATCTTGCGAGGCTCGACGAACCCAATCAGTAAGTAATAGAATAAGTATAAATAAGAAAAAAGTTGTGTATTTGTTACAACTTTTTTTCTTTTTTTGCTGAAATTCTTTTTTCTTTTCTTTGCTAGAAGTATGCTACAATATAAAACGACAGTAGTAAGTAGAAAGGAATAAATAAATGATTACATTAGGAATAGATACAGCCAATCAAACTTTAGCAGTTGGAGTGATCGATGATAATCACATTTTGGGTCAAGTACAAATCAATGTAAAAAAGAATCATAGTATCAGCTTGATGCCAACTATTGATCAATTGTTTTCAGCAATCCAATTGACACCCGATGCAGTTGATCGGATCGTTGTTTCGGTAGGACCTGGCTCCTACACAGGATTGCGGATCGGTGTGACTACAGCTAAGACATTAGCATATACATTAAAGAAAGAATTAGTCGGCGTATCAAGTTTGAAGGCTATTGCAACAAATTGTATCGGAATTGAAGGGCTTATCGTGCCTATTTTCGACGCAAGAAGAAAAAATGTCTATAGTGCAATCTATCGTCAAAAGAATGGGGATCTTGAAACAGTGTTAGCAGATACACATATCTCGTTAGCAGAGCTGCTTGACCACTTAAAAGGATCGAGTGAATCTATTTTGTTTGTCGGGGAAGACTGCCAAAAGTTCTCTGCAGAGATTGCAGAAAACTTACCAGAAGCAACAATCAATCGACTTGCGGAATGGAACATACCTAATGGAGCGACTATAGCTAAAATGGGTGCCGCTGATGATCCAGTTGAAGATATCCAAAACTTTTTACCGCGCTACTTAAAGAAAGTGGAAGCAGAAGAAAAATGGTTAGAGACTCATAGTCCTGGAGAAGAAAGTTATGTTGAAAAAATTTAAAGCATATGCCAGAAGTTTGTTCTACGAAAAAAAAAATTTCTCAACGAAAACTGTAGAAATAAAAGGACAAGCCTATCAGTTCAAAGAATTGAATCCGAATGATGTGAAAGATTTATTAACAGTTGAACGTGCTGTATATGATGGAGAGCTACCTTGGACAAAAAGTGCATTTTTATCAGAAATGAAATCGCCTTTTTTAAATCTATATCTGGGAGTGTTTCAGGGAAACAAACTTTTAGGATTTATTGGTGCAAGAATCTTTGGGTTTGATTGCCATATCACGAATATTGCTGTTATCCCAACTTATCAACGAAAAAATCTTGGAACGAAACTGATTGACGAAATAGAAGATTTTGCTATAATGAATCGCTGTGAGACTCTTTCTTTAGAAGTCAGGATCAGTAATCAGGATGCGCAAAGACTCTATCGGAAATTAGGGTTCCAATCACGTAAAGTAAGAAAAGGCTACTATACTCAAACGAACGAAGACGCTTTAGACATGGTAAAATTTTTAGAAAATGAGTGAAACTAGTGATTTATAAAAAAAATAAGTTTAAACCAGAAGAGTTGGCGGAATGTTTGTGGACCCTTTGCGAAGAAGCTTATGAATATGGGTCGCCTTGGACGAAGAGTCAGTTTTTAGCAGATATTCTTCAGCCGCATACTGATTATTGTATATTAGTCGAACATTCGACAATTCAAGGGTTTCTAAGTTATTCTAGCGTAATGGATGAAACGGAAATCACAAATATCGCAGTGGCAAAAGCGATGCAACATAGAGGTTGTGCGCGAACTCTGTTAAGATTTTTATTGGCTGAAGAGAAAAAAGCGGGTACGTATACAGTCTTTTTAGAAGTACGACTATCCAATACACCCGCCCGTAAACTTTATGAATCAGAAAAGTTTCGGATGTTAGGTAAACGAAAATCTTATTACCACAATCCAGTAGAAGATGCGATTATTATGAGTACAAAGTTAAAAACGGAGACGATAAAATGAATGAAGAATTGATTCTCGCAGTTGAATCAAGTTGTGATGAAACGAGCGTAGCAATCGTAAGGAACGGAAACGAGATCTTATCGAATATTGTTGCCTCACAAATAAACAGCCATAAGCGGTTTGGCGGTGTCGTACCTGAAGTTGCAAGCCGTCATCATGTAGAACAGATCACTTTATGTATTGAAGAAGCAATGACAGAAGCGCAAGTCACAGTTGAAGAATTAAGTGCTGTAGCAGTTACGTATGGGCCAGGGCTAGTCGGTTCATTATTGATTGGGATTTCTGCTGCTAAGGCATTTGCTTGGGCAAATCGTTTGCCGTTGATCCCTGTCAACCATATGGCAGGTCATATCTATGCTGCTCGGTTCGAAAAACCGTTTAAATTTCCATTACTTGCGTTGCTTGTCAGTGGTGGACATACAGAACTAGTTTACATGCAAGAAGATGGCGATTATGAAATTATTGGAGAAACGAGAGACGATGCAGTTGGTGAAGCGTATGATAAAGTAGGTCGTGTCTTAGGCTTGAGTTATCCAAGCGGCAAGGAAATCGATCAACTAGCCCACCGAGGTCAAGATACGTATAACTTTCCACGAGCAATGATCCATGAAAATAACTATGATTTCAGTTTTAGTGGGTTAAAAAGCGCATTTATCAATCTTGTGCACAATGCAGAACAACGTGGTGAAAAACTTGATAAAAATGATTTAGCTGCCAGTTTTCAGGCAAGTGTGATCGACGTTTTGATAAACAAAACGATTCGAGCCTGTCAAGAGTACCCTGTGAAGCAACTAATCGTTGCTGGAGGAGTAGCCGCTAATCAGGGATTACGAGAAACGCTTGAGCAAACGCTGACTGAAACCTTACCAGAGATAGAATTATGTATCCCACCATTAAGACTTTGTGGGGATAATGCAGCAATGATCGGGGCAGCCGCACATGTCGAATTACAAAAGAAACATTTTGCAGACTATCGCTTGAATGCAGACCCTAGTTTGATATTGAATTAGAATATATCAGTCAAGGCTTTGCTGTTCAAAAAATGGATGTTAACTAAAAAGAGGTCGAGACAAAAGTCGTTTCGGTTTGCGAAATTGGAGAAAAGAGGCTGGGACAGAAGTGTTTAACTCTAAGAAATAAGAAGAAATTCACGAAAATTGCTTTTTAAATTTTTGTGAATTTCGGCTTATTTTATTATGTTTTTTTTTTTTTTTCACCTTTTTTTTTTTTTTAAATTATGTTAAATAATGTGTTTTTTATTTTTTTCCAATTTTTTTTTTTTTTTTTTGAAATTTTCGAAAAAACTGACTTTTGGACACTGTTTATTCGAGAGTCTGTAGCAAAACTGATTTTTAGATTTGTCCCACATACTTTTTTATGTTCTACCTCATTCAACGAACTTGATTTCTATAAGGGTTTTAGTGATGGTTGATCCGCCACGTTTTTTAGGATATTTACAACCAACGTGCTCATGATCTAGTTCTCTTTGAGAGGGGCAAGGAAATAGTTAGTCAAAATATTTTTTATCACGATGGAATAAAGTGAGCTTAGCATTCATATAAATAATTAGTTTTTTAGAAAAAATGAAGAAGTAATAAAATCAAAAAATGGGAATAAAAATTTCTTGATATGGGAATTTTTGTTCGAAGAATTTCTGATATTTACGTACATAAAATATAAATAACAGATAAACTAAGGGAAAGATAAGTTTTAGTTTTTATGAGATCCTTTCGCTTTTTTATAGTAAGTAATTCGATTATTTTTTCGTTTTTAAGGTAAGTGTTGTTATTTTTTATAATGCTTGATAATATTTGTGTTGTGATTTATTAAAAATAGTTGGAATTCATTTTCTATTTTTATTTTTTGTATGTATAGCTATTTTATTGCATTTGTTATTTTTGAATTCGTTATTTATCCAATTGTCTTAAAGAAAGGTATGTGCTAATATAAAATTGTAGAGATGCTTATATGTGTTATTTTTATTTCGAGGATATAAGCCTTTCAAATTAAAAAAAGGAGGTCCAATAAAAATGAAAAACGTTGGAAAGTATGTATTAGTAGTATTACTGAGTTTCTTTTTTACGAGTTCTGTAGATGCTGCTGGGGCTATTTCGGTAAAAGAGCAATTGATTTTGGATGAATTAACTCAGAAACTTGAAGTCCAAGGAAATGAATTTCAAGTTCCAGAAACATACATCACACAAACAGAAAATTATTTAAAGCAAAATGATTTAGCGGAATCGCAAACACTGGTTGTGATCAATAGTATTCGGCAAGCAAAATCGTTGATCAAAAGTTTAGATACCGACTTGTCTAATGTTCATTCTTTGGATGAATTAATTAAGCGCATTCCGAGAGATTCTGTTGTAGAACTTCAGCGACTCATCACAGAATCAGCAGACGTGTTGGGTTTGGTTGTTCTAAGTTGGAATGAGGGACATGTCGAATTAGGCACTCAAAATCCAAATGGTACGACTTCAGCTGTTTTTAGTTCGGAACAGCCAATCAAACAAACGGGAGCAGTACATATATCTAGTTTTCTGGCAATTGGCTTATTGCTATTGACCGCAACAGGAGCGTTCATAATCGGTAAGAAAGTGAAGCTTGCATAGAAAACAAAAAAAATTAAAAAGGATTGGGGGGATGATAGTGATCCCAATCCTTTTCTTATTGTGTGGCTATTCTCTTGTATATATCGTAGGGCGACCTGTCATCCATTTTACTTCGTCTTCGTTACAACTATTTCTTCTGTCTGAGCTTCCAAAATTTGAAAAAAATGAGCAGACATTGCCTGAATTAGACAGGAAAACGATTGAAACCAATGAACAAACAATTTTTTCCAGTCAAATTGTTTATCCTCGAGCTGGTTATCGATATGGAAGAGTAGTAGCAGACTCGGTAAGTCTGGATGTGCCTTTGTATTACGGAGATTCAGCTGAAATACTACGTCAAGGTGCTGGACAATATATGGGGTCGGTCTATCCAGGCGAATTGGGGACTACTCTAGTAGCAGGACATAATGCAGATGAATTTGGTAAATTGATCGCAATAAAAAAAAGTGATGTGATCCAAATAAAAGCAAGTTATGGCGATTATAGTTATCAGATTTATAAAATAGCTGTGCTAGATAAAAATGCTGAAGAAATCAAATTATTATTGACACAAAAAGAGCAACCTAAATTGATCCTTTATACTTGCTATCCCATCGATAGTATTGGGTTGACAGATCAACGACTATTCGTTTTTGCTGATCTGGTTCAAGGCCCATTGATTCAAGAACATCAATGATTATCTGAGCAAAAATATCCCAATTTTAGGTATGCTTTTTCTCAAGTTAGATTAGAGCGTAAGGAGGAGTCGCCGAAGTTAATTATTACATAGTTCATCTAACCGTTTTGGAAATTGTATTTCGTTATTCAGAACATTTAGAATAAAAGTGGATAATTTATTTTTGGAAAAATAGAAAATGAGCAAAAAAAAATGGCGAAAATTAGCAAAAATGATCGTAGCGTTTGTCTGCTCTCTTAGTGTGTATTTTGCGTGCACTTTGACAATTATTAGACTGACATTATGTAATCAACTATTTATGGAAAATACTATTTTATCATCAAGTTATGTCGAAATAGTGACAGATGAGATTAATCATACGATAAGTGATCTTGGAAGAGGAAGCAATGTCCCAGAAAACGTATTGAGTAGTGTAGTAACAGAAAAACAGGTCGAAGAGAACATCATGAGCTATATTCATAGTTTGTATTCAGATTCAGTTTTTCAAATAAAAGGATCAAGCGTAGTGCAACAAAAAGTGAAAGAAAGAATTGTGGATTATGCAAAAAATAAGAATTATCCACTTGATGAACCAGTCCAATTAACGATAGAGACACTACAAACATCAGCTGTAACTGCTGTACAACAAGCAATTGAAATGCGTTCGCTCAATATATATGGGAAGAAATTGCTTGCTTATAAAAAAATAATCGATTTACTCATTGTGTTTTCTTTGACGGTATCTTTCAGTTTGTTTGCGTCCATCATTTCTCTGAATAGACGTTTTTGGCATCGAGTATTACGTTATTTAGCATACGTTCTTTGTAGTTCAAGTTTAATGTTAGTGACACTTCCACTTATTTTATATGTAAACCAAATCGTTGAAAGAATAGGAATTTCTTCAAAAACGCTTTATATTTTTCTTACGACATATGGGAATCATTTTATTTTAATATTCATCAAATGGGGAGGAGTTATATTTTTCATTAGTATCATTTGCTTTTGGGGGAGTGAATATACCAGACGAAACACAATAACCAGCAAAAATTAAGTAGAAAAGGTGGCGAAAGAATGGAAGAAATGGTCAGCTTGGGAGAAATGTTCATCTTATTAAAAAAGCGATTATTGTTAATCATCCTGACTACAGTAGTAGGATTGGCAGGGGCATTGGCAGTCACTCACTTTTTTATTACACCTAAATTCAGCGCATCAACTGAATTGATCGTTCAATCAAAAAATAATAGTACGGTTGTGAATCTTCAATCAGATGTACATGCGAATATACTGTTGATCAATACATATAAAGATATGATTTTGGGAGATATCGTCCTCAATGCAGTAAATGAAAAATTATTATCTGGGAGGACTTATCAGGTGACAAAAAATGAACTGTCAAAGATGATAAATATCATCCAGTCAGCGGATTCCCAGATGTTTCAAATAAAGGTAACGACTGATGACCCGGAAAAATCAGCTGCTATTTCCAATATTCTTGCAACGATCTTCAAAGAAAAAGTAACGGAAGTCTTGGATGTGAGCAGAGTGACAGTCACCTCACATGCTCAAAGTAATGCGACACCGGTTTCGCCTAATAAAAAATTAAACATGGTTATTGGAAGTTTGTTTGGTCTAGCGTTAGGGATAGGAATTGTTTTTTTACTGGAAATTCTTGATAAAACAGTCAAAGATGAGCGTTTTATTACAGAAGAACTTGCACTTCCTATTTTGGGTACAGTCAACGAAATGAATAATAAAGAACTGGATAAAGGACGAACTGTTCAGGTAACAAATAGAATAATAGAGAATAAAGAAAAAGAGAGTCGAATACAACGAAATCGAGTATAAGGAGCGTTTTGAATGAAAAAGAAAAACATGATTATGCCTGTTTCACTGATCAGTGTAGCAGATCAAACGGCTACGATTCCTGAGCAATATCAAACGATACGCTCCAATATCCAATTTACTTCAATTGATCAAGAGTTGAAAACGCTGGTAGTTACTTCATCAGGACCAGGCGAAGGAAAGTCGACAACCTCAGCAAATCTAGCGGTAGTTTTTGCGAATAGTGGAAAGAAAGTATTGCTAGTGGATGCGGATTTAAGAAAGCCTAGTGTTGCTTTAACATTTCATTTGCCAAATATTAATGGATTAACTAATTTATTAGGCTCCAAAGAAAAGAATATTCAGGAATGTGTAGTTGAAACGATGATCGACAATTTATGGGTGATGACAAGTGGACCTAAACCTCCAAATCCTTCAGAACTGTTGGATTCTAACCGCATGATGGATATCATTGTGGAGCTAAAAAAGCAATATGACCTGATTATTTTTGATATGCCACCTGTTGCCTCAGTAACTGATGCTCAAATATTATCAGCTAAAACAGATGGAGTAGTGCTAGTCGTTCGTGAGCGAAAAACGATCAAAAAAGATCTACTGAAAGCAAAAAAACTTTTAGCCATTGCAAAAGCCAATATATTAGGTATCGTTTATAACGGTGTGAAAAAAAGCAGTGAGTACAATTATTACTATTATTATCGATGAACGGAGGATAAAATGGTCGATTTACAGAATTTCTGAAAGAGAAAGCCCAAGGTTTTAATCGTGAAATGATAGTGAAGTAGATATGAAGGTTCTCTAATACATAGATTAGTTTCTGTATGATCTTCGAACGATAGGCATCATTCCCATTATTGTAAACTCTGAGTGGAATCGATCAATCCAAGAAAATCCAAATTACCTACTTTCTTATCTGAATATGGGATGTTTAGCACAATTAAGGCTTTTAGCTTAGTAGGAATCTATAGTAAAAAAGTACAATAGTTAAGTGAAAAATTAATTGCACATTATTTGGTCCAGATGGTTGCTTCAAACCTAAGGAAGATTGGTTTATTTTTTTCTTCTGTGATCATGATGGTGGGAACAAGAATAGTATCTACTCACATGCCACCAACATTACTTACAAACCTTTTCCAAGTCAGTATGGGATTTTTGATCTATTTCAGTTTGACTGCAGAAAGTAATGTGAACCCAGTAATCGATTATTTCTTCAAAAAATGAAGTAGTCGATATATTGAATGGTTGAGATAAAAAATGGATATGGGATAAATCTAAAAATCAGTTTTGCTACAGACCCTCGAATAAACAGCGTCCAAAAGTCAGGTTTTTCGGAAATTTCAAAAAAGAGGCTGGGACAAAAGTGTTTCTTACTTTTGTCCCACGTTCGTTTTTTTCTCCAGTTTCTCAAACCTAAACGATTTTTGTCTCGACCTCATTTTTATAGTTATTCTCTTAATGCCGGCGTGACCGCCGCTTTGCAAAAAGTAAATCGTTTCTTTTCATAATCCAGTAATCCTGAATCCTTTAATTGCTTGATTACTTGTCCCGCCGTTTCTCTTGTCGTACCACTATTTACAGCTAATTCTTTTAATGTAATAGGGTAAGGAATATGGATATGCTCATCTTCTGTAGGAACACCTAGCTCTTCTTTTAAAACAAATAAGTTTTGTTTCACTCTGTCGAACGCGCTAGAAGTTAACCCGATTTGAATCCGAAGTTCATGCATCTCAACAACTTTAGATAATTTATGGATCATATAAATCAGATATTTTGAATTTTTTTTAGCAATTTTTTCGTAAAAAGAAACTGGAAAAGAGAATGTCTCGATGTCAGTCATTGCTTGTGCTGTGTAGGTGTAAGTGCTTTCTTCAAAAATTCCAGACATAGGAAAGAGGTTGTTTGCAGCAACATAGTCATAATAATAATACGTGGCGCTTTCATCATAGCGTTCTAAACGAACCAGACCTTCTGTAAGAATATAGAGGCGTTGGCGTTCGTCTCCTTCATCAAAGAGGATTTGTCCCTTTTTATAAGAACGAAGGATTGCATGTTCTTTTATCTGCTCAAATTCATCATCAGTAAAGTTTTCAAAATCAGGTTGATACCGTAGTTT
This sequence comes from Enterococcus sp. VV15, assembly GCF_005236045.1. Taxonomy (NCBI): domain Bacteria; kingdom Bacillati; phylum Bacillota; class Bacilli; order Lactobacillales; family Enterococcaceae; genus Enterococcus; species Enterococcus sp. VV15. The sequence continues at coordinate 39,358 of NZ_QPTY01000011.1, read as the reverse complement.
TGAAAAGTGAAAATCAATTCTATTTACCCGCATAAAATTTCCGCTCCTTACTTTCAACTATTAATATTGTGGCTTTTTTTTCGAAAAAAGTAAAGTTATTACTTTGGATAAAAATTTCTGTTTTTTTTCTTAAAAAAAAATTTTTTTGTTATTATGTAAAAATTATACATTCGATTTGAATAATGTCGTTTTTCACCTGTTTATTCTGTATAAAAAACAACAATAGCTAATAAAGTAATCGCTAACATGATTGAAAAAGAAGTATTTTTTAGCTTATTCAAAAAATATTTTTTTATGAATAAATATTTTTTTGATAGTGATTTCAGTATAAATAAAGAGAGAAAAGTTGATAAAAAATGTAAAAACGTTTAATTATTTAATTATCCTTTAATAATGTGAAAAAACTCTCATTTTAGATGAGATGAAATTATGAAAGAGATTACAAAAGGACTGTATTCTAAGTATGTAATCAAAACGAAGGAGGCAACACAACATGGAAAAACCTATTCACGTTTTCTCTGAGATAGGAAAGTTAAAGACAGTTTTATTGAAACGACCTGGACAAGAAGTGGAAAATTTAACACCAGACATCATGGACCGTTTGTTGTTCGATGATATTCCCTATCTACCAATCGCACAAGAAGAACATGATAATTTTGCAAAAACATTGCAGAATGAAGGCGTCGAAACTTTGTATCTGGAAAAATTAGCAGCAGAAGCAATCGATGCCGGTAATGTGAAAGAGCAATTCTTGAACAAAATGCTAGATGAATCACACATTGCATCAGCTGCTGTAAGAGACGGTCTTCATGAGTTCCTTCTATCAATGGAAACACAAGAAATGGTAGATAAAATCATGGCTGGGGTACGTACAAAAGATATCGAAGTACGTTCAAATAGTTTATACGACTTATCAGCAGATGACGATTATCCGTTTTATATGGATCCAATGCCAAACCTTTACTTCACTCGCGACCCTTCCGCATCAATGGGAAATGGGATGACTGTCAACAAAATGACATTTGAAGCTCGCCGACGCGAATCGATGTTTACAGAATATATTTTGAATCATCATCCTCGCTTCGCTAACAAAGGGGTAGAAGTTTGGTTAGATCGTGAAAACCCAGATCATATCGAAGGCGGCGATGAATTGATCCTAAGCGATAAAGTAGTCGCAGTCGGGATTTCTCAACGTACCAGTGCCAAAGCGCTAGAAAAATTAGCACGTCACTTATTCGAAAAAAATTCAGGATTTGAAAAAGTATTGGCTATCAAGATTCCAAATAACCGCGCAATGATGCATTTGGATACGGTATTTACAATGGTTGATCACGATAAATTCACGATTCATCCAGCGATCCAAAGCAAAGAAGGAAAAATCGATGTCTTTACGATTGAGCCTGCAGGTGATGACATTAAAATCAGTCATTCAGATGACCTTCATGCGACAATGAAAGAAGCGTTAGGTTTAGACGATCTAGTCTTGATCCCAACAGGAAATGGCGATGCCATCGTTGCTCCTCGTGAACAATGGAATGATGGCTCAAATACGTTAGCAATCGCTCCTGGAGTTGTGGTGACTTACAACCGTAACTATGTTTCTAACGAATTGTTACGCAGCTATGGTATCAAAGTATTGGAAATCAATTCAAGTGAATTGTCACGTGGCCGTGGCGGTCCTCGCTGCATGAGCCAACCATTAGTACGTGAAGATTTGAAATAGTTTGTTTCCCGGTGACAGTCTAACTGTCAGCTGTCGCTGGGTTTCCTCTTTAAAAACTAAATAAAACAACCTAAAGGAGAATGTTAGTTATGAAAGAATCAGTATTTCAAGGAAGAAGTTTATTAGCAGAAAAAGATTTTACAAAAGAAGAATTACAGTATTTGATCGATTTTTCTGAACACTTAAAAGATTTGAAAAAACGCGGGATTCCTCATCACTACTTAGAAGGGAAAAATATTGCTCTTCTATTCGAAAAAACGTCTACTCGTACACGTTCAGCATTTACTACTGCAGCAATCGATCTAGGTGCACATCCTGAATATCTTGGAGCAAACGACATCCAATTAGGCAAAAAAGAATCAACTGAAGATACTGCCAAAGTATTAGGTCGAATGTTTGACGGTATTGAATTCCGTGGTTTTAGCCAAAAAATGGTTGAAGAACTTGCTGAATTCTCAGGCGTACCTGTATGGAATGGTTTAACAGATGAATGGCACCCAACGCAAATGATAGCTGACTTCTTGACTATCCAAGAAAACTTTGGAACTGTTGAAGGTATTACAGTGGCTTACTGTGGAGACGGCCGTAACAACATGGCTAATTCATTACTTGTAACTGGTGCTATTTTAGGAACAAATATGCGTATTGTCGCACCTAAAGAATTACAACCAGAAGAAGAAATCGTGAAGATGGCAGAAGGATTCGCTGCTAAATCTGGTGCAAAATTAATGATCACTGATGACGTCGACAAAGGTGTGGACGGAGCAGATGTCCTTTACTCAGATGTTTGGGTATCAATGGGTGAAGAAGATAAATTTGAAGAAAGAATCAAATTATTGAAACCTTATCAAATCAACATGGAAATGGTTGAAAAAACACATAACACAGACCGTTTGATTTTCTTACACTGCTTACCAGCATTCCACGATACAAACACAGTTTATGGTGAACAAATGAAAGAACGTTTTGGTATTACAGAAATGGAAGTAACGGACGAAGTATTCCGCAGTAAATATGCTCGCCAATTTGATCAAGCAGAAAATCGTATGCATTCGATCAAAGCAATCATGGCAGCGACACTTGGAAACTTGTTCATCCCTCGTGTCTAACGTTTAACCACATTCATCTCATCGATAAAACGAGTCAGCTTTCCTCATTGTAGCAAATTGCTGGCTTGTTTTGTCATCGAAAAAATTCAGAATTATCTGAAGAAAGGAAGACGAAATATGGCCAATCGTAAAGTAGTTGTCGCATTAGGAGGCAACGCAATTTTATCTACTGATGCTAGCGCAAAAGCACAACAAGATGCACTGAAGGAAACAGCAAAATATTTAGTGAAATTCATTGAACAAGGAGATGAACTGATCATCTCACATGGGAACGGACCTCAAGTTGGGAATTTATTGATCCAACAACAAGCTGCCGATTCAGAAAAAACTCCAGCAATGCCTTTAGATACCTGTGTCGCAATGACGGAAGGTTCTATCGGCTATTGGTTGCAAAATGCTATGGGTGAAGTTCTCAAAGAAAAAAATATCGATAAGGATGTTGTTTCTTTAGTCACTCAAGTAATCGTTGATGAAAATGACCCATCCTTCAAAAATCCAACGAAGCCTGTTGGACCATTCTTCACCGAAGAAGAAGCAAAAGGCCAAATGGAATCAGACTCAGCTGCTACCTTTAAAGAAGATGCAGGCCGTGGATGGAGAAAAGTCGTTGCTTCCCCTAAACCAATCTCAATCAAAGAAGCTCGAGTTATCAAAGCACTGGTTGAACAAGGTGTCATCACTGTTTCTGTTGGTGGCGGAGGTATCCCAGTGGTAGAAACAGCCACTGGTCTTGAAGGAAGAGAAGCAGTCATCGATAAAGATTTTGCCTCTGAAAAGTTAGCGGAGATCATTGATGCAGATCTATTGATTGTTTTGACAGGTGTCGATAATGTCTATGTAAATTATCAAAAACCAGATCAAAAGAAACTGGAAACTGTTACAGTATCAGAAATGAAAGAATATATTGATGAAAATCAATTTGCACCAGGAAGTATGTTGCCTAAAGTTGAAGCAGCCATTGCATTTGTTGAAGCGAAACCAGATGGGAAGGCTATCATTACTTCACTAGAGAACATTGAAAATCTTCTAGCATCTGAAGAAGGAACGATCATTGTAGCAGACAAATGAACTGCGTAAGAGCAATTGAGACTCCTTAGAACATTTACCTTGCTAAAAAATGTCCAGTCGGAATTTATTCTCCTTTAGGCCTTCTGGACATTTTTTTATAAGAAATCCTAGCCATTAATTTTTTTATCTGTTATAATTCATGTTAAGTTTAATAAGTTACAGTTTGCTGAACAAGAGAGTAATTGTATAGATCTGATCAAAGCGAGTTTGGAACTGGTGGAAGCCAAACGAAGAAAATACAATGAAGCGCACTTGGAGAACTCTGTCTGAGACAGACGGTCATCTGCCGTTAACAGATAAAGTGGGTCCTAAAGAATAGGACAATTGGAGTGGTACCGCGGGATAACTCGTCTCTAGTAATTATACATGTATAATTACTAGAGATTTTTTTGTTTTTAGCAAACCAAGTATCAATAGGAGGAAGTCAAATGAATAATAAAGATGTGGTTGCAAAAGCAGTTTATGATATCGTTAAAGAAGATTTAACACTCGAAGAAGTAGAGAAACTATTGGAAAATCCAAAATCTGCGGATCATGGAGATGTGGCATTTCCAGCTTTTTCATTAGCAAAAATCTATCGAAAGGCACCACAGCAAATCGCGGCAGATTTAGCCGAAAAAATAGATTCAACTAATTTTGAAAAAATCGAAGTTGTGGGCCCATATTTGAATTTCTTTATGAACAAAGCAGTGATCAGTAAAGATGTTTTAGCTTCTGTCGTAAAAGAAAAAGAACATTACGGAGACAGTACGATCGGCAATAATGGAAGTGTTCCGATCGACATGTCTTCACCAAATATCGCAAAACCAATTTCTATGGGACATTTGCGTTCTACTGTTATCGGGAATTCCATTGGATTTATTATGGAAAAATTAGGGTATCAACCAATCCGTATCAATCATCTAGGTGACTGGGGCACACAGTTTGGCAAATTGATCGTTGCCTATAAAAAATGGGGATCAGAAGAAGCAGTAAAATCTGAACCAATCAATGAATTATTACGTTTGTATGTCCAATTCCATGAAGTAGCAGAAACAGAACCAGAATTGAATGACGAAGCGCGTTCTTGGTTCAAACGTTTAGAAGAAGGTGACAAAGAAGCAATCGAACTATGGCAATGGTTCCGCGATGAGTCAATGAAAGAGTTCAACAAAATCTATGACCTGTTAGAAGTTCGCTTTGATTCATTGAATGGAGAAGCGTTCTACAATGATAAGATGGATGAAATCGTTGAACTTTTAGAAGAAAAACATTTATTGAACGAAGATAAAGGTGCGGAAATCGTTGACCTTTCAGAATACGATTTGAATCCAGCACTAATCAAAAAATCAGATGGTGCAACGCTATACATCACTCGTGATTTGGCAGCTGCTCTTTATCGTAAACGTACGTATGATTTCAAGCAATCTCTATATGTTGTTGGGAATGAACAAAGTTACCATTTCAAACAATTAAAAGCTGTCTTGAAAGAATTAGGATTTGACTGGTCAGATGATATGCATCATATTCCATTTGGGTTGATCACTCAAGGTGGTAAGAAATTATCAACGCGTAAAGGAAAGATCGTTTTATTGGAAGAAGTGCTTAATGAAGCAATTCAATCAGCAAAAGAACAAATCAGTGAGAAAAATCCAGATTTAGAAAATAAAGATGTTGTAGCTAAACAAGTTGGGGTAGGCGCGGTTATTTTCCATGATTTAAAAAATGATCGTTTGAATACCTTTGACTTCAATCTAGAAGAAGTTGTTCGTTTTGAAGGTGAAACTGGTCCATATGTACAATATACACATGCTCGTGCCATCAGCTTGATGGAAAAAGCAGGATTTAAACCATCAGAAGAACACACATATGCATTAGATGATGAAAACAGCTGGGAAGTAGTGAAGCTGATCCAAAAATATCCAGAAACAGTACTATCAGCTGGTGAAAAATATGAACCTTCAATCATTGCAAAACATGCAATCAAATTAGCACAAGCCTTCAATAAATATTACGCACATACAAAAATCTTGGTGGAGGATGATCAAAAAGAATCTCGTTTAGCTCTTGTGTATGCCGTATCAGTGCTGTTGAAAGAAGATTTACGCTTACTTGGTCTACATGCGCCAGATAAAATGTAAAAAGGCACGATTCCATCAGAAAGTACCAAAACTCATCAGAAGAACAGATGAGTGAATCGAATGTTTTTGTTTGGAATAGCCCAAAAAAGCCGTCCATCACGACCCTCTATTTTGTGATGGACGGCTCTTTTTGAATGAGGTAAACAAGGGGAGAACGGACATCCTAAATACAGGATCATTGTCAAACGATGTTGGTAATATGAAATCATAGAATGATTTGGACAGAGATTTAGACAAAAGTCGGTTAAGTTTGAGACATTGGAGAGAAAAGAGCGTGGGACAAAAGTAAGAAACACTTCTGTTCCACGCCTCAAAAAGTATAGAGTCTAAATACAATAAGCCCTTACCAAACTAAAAAATAGATGCATCTTTTGGATGATGTAAAAAGTCTTCAACTAATTGTGCATCCGCTTCGTTTTGAGAAATGATGATCGTAGTATCGAACCCGGCAATTGTACTAACGATGTGAGGTGGTTTGATTTCATCCAACACAGCAGCGAAAAGGGGTGCGTTGTCCGGTAAAGTATGAACGATTGTCAAAAAGTGGACACGTTCCACTTTTAAAACAATATCTTCGATCATTTGGATCAGCCGTTTTTCATCCTCGTTTTTTGCTTCTAATCCTTCTTTTCCCTGAAAGAACACAAAGCGTGAAATGCCATTCTCGTCAGGGGCTTTGACGATTTTTAAATCACGGATATCGCGAGAAATCGTTGCTTGAGTAGCATTAACACCGTAGTCACTCAATTTTGTTAACAATTCTTCTTGTGTACGGATCGTAAATTCATCGATCACCTGTTTAATCAATAAATGTCGCTCAGCTTTACGCATATTCTTTCTCCTTTACGAAAGATTTCACATGTATCATATCAAAAAACAAAAGAATTTCCCAATAATAATTTGTTTTATGAGATAACTCTAGTAAATAAGGCTCCTTTTATGGTTGCGCTATCATTTTGAAACAGGAAGATTAAAAGTTATGAATAAAGAATGAGATTTTTCTTGATATTTAACAGTATATCAGGTAAAATATTGAATGTTGAGCAGAAAATCCTTATTAAGTATTGCGGAGCAAGTCAGTTGCTTGTATAATACTTGAGGATGTTGAACTGCATCAATAAATCCACATTCTTGTTGGATCGTTGATAGGTGCTTGCAAAAGTTTGTCAGCGAGGTAGAAGACAAGAAGAGGGAAAATAAAACCAAATCGGAGGAAACAAAAAATGGCAGTAATTTCAATGAAACAATTACTAGAAGCTGGCGTGCACTTTGGTCACCAAACACGTCGCTGGAACCCAAAAATGAAGAAATATATCTTCACAGAAAGAAACGGAATCTACATCATCGACTTACAAAAAACAGTTAAGTTAGTAGATGCAGCTTACGACTACATGAAAAACGTTGCAGAAGAAGGCGGCGTAGCTTTATTTGTAGGTACTAAAAAACAAGCACAAGAAGCAATCAAAGATGAAGCAACACGTGCTGGACAATACTACGTTAACCATCGTTGGTTAGGTGGAACATTGACTAACTGGGATACAATCCAAAAACGTATCAGCCGTTTGAAACAAATCAATGCAATGGAAGAAGACGGAACTTTTGAAGTTCTACCTAAAAAAGAAGTTGCTGGTTTGAACAAACAACGTGAACGTCTTGAAAAATTCTTAGGCGGTATCGCTGATATGCCAAGAATCCCAGATGTAATGTACATCGTTGACCCTCGTAAAGAACGTATCGCTGTTCAAGAAGCGCATAAATTAAATATCCCTATCGTAGCTATGGTTGATACAAACTGCGATCCAGATGAAATCGACGTAGTTATCCCTTCAAATGACGATGCAATCCGTGCCGTTAAATTGATCACTTCAAAAATGGCTGATGCATTCATCGAAGGAAATCAAGGTGAAGATCAAGTAGTTGAAGAAGATTTTGTAGCAGAAAACACTGCAACATCAATCGAAGAAATCGTTGACGTTGTTGAAGGCGACAACTCTTCAGCAGAATAATTCTTAAATGATGGAGCTGTTTCAAAGGCTAGGCGACAAGCCTCACTCTCCTTTGAAACAGCTTTTTTTAAAAAGAAAATACAGGAGGAAACAAAAAATGGCAGATGTAACAGCTAAAATGGTAAAAGAACTACGCGAAATGACAGGCGTAGGTATGATGGATGCGAAAAGAGCATTAGTTGAAGTAGAAGGCGACATGGAAAAAGCAGTTGATCTTTTACGTGAAAAAGGAATGGCTAAAGCAGCGAAGAAAAATGACCGTATCGCAGCAGAAGGCTTAGCTTCAGTAGCAGTGAAAGGTAACACTGCTGCAATCGTTGAAGTAAACTCAGAAACTGACTTTGTTTCTAAAAATGAAATGTTCCAAGATTTAGTAAAAGAAATCGCTGAACTTGTTGCAGAAAACAAACCTGCAGACATGGATGCAGCTATGAAAATCAAAACAGAAAAAGGAACAATCGAATCTGATTTGATCGAAGCAACGCAAGTTATCGGTGAAAAAATCAGCTTCCGTCGTTTCGAAATTGTTGAAAAAGATGACAATGCAGCATTCGGTGGCTACTTACACATGGGCGGACGTATCGCTGTATTAACTGTTTTGGAAGGTACAACTGACGAAACTGTTGCCAGAGATGTAGCAATGCACGTAGCAGCTATCAACCCTCGTTACGTAAACGAAACTCAAATCCCAGAAGAAGAATTAGAACATGAAAAAACTGTTCTTACTGAACAAGCACTTAACGAAGGCAAACCTGCAAAAATCGTTGAAAAAATGGTTGAAGGCCGCTTGAAGAAATTCAAAGCAGAAATCGCATTGGTTGACCAACCTTTCGTTAAAGATCCTGATATGACTGTTGAAAAATATGTTGCATCTAAAGGTGCTACTGTGAAAACATTCGTACGTTTCGAAGTCGGCGAAGGTATCGAAAAACGCGAAGACAACTTTGTAGAAGAAGTAATGAGTCAAGTGAAAAAATAATTCGCAAGAGTTATTTAGCGTCTGTTCTCTAAACATCAAAGCTTTTCAAGAATCGTTTTTGCAAGCTGATGTTTAGAAACAACGCTTAGCTGAAATTTAACAAGGAGCAGCGACGTATGTCACAGCTCTTTTTTTTAGGCATAGAAAGAAAATGCTCGACTTTAGTGGCTAAATTATCTGGATATGGTAAAATAGCAATAGAAAATATTGGAGGAATGAACATGGTCACACCGAAATATCAGCGTGTAGTCTTAAAATTAAGTGGAGAAGCTTTAGCTGGAGATGAAGGGTTTGGTATTAAACCGCCAGTCATCAAAGAAATTATCCAAGAAATCAAAGAGGTGCACGAACTAGGTGTTGAAATGGCAATCGTTGTTGGTGGCGGTAATATTTGGCGCGGACAAATCGGTGCTCAAATGGGGATGGAACGTGCTCAAGCAGATTACATGGGTATGCTGGCAACGGTGATGAATGCCTTAGCATTACAAGACACGTTAGAAAATGTTGGTGTACCAACGCGTGTACAAACTTCAATCGAAATGCGCCAGATCGCGGAACCTTATATCCGCAGAAAAGCAGAACGTCATTTAGAAAAGGGACGGATCGTCATTTTTGCAGGTGGTACAGGGAATCCTTACTTTTCAACAGATACTACAGCAGCACTACGAGCAGCTGAAATTGGAGCTGACGTTATTTTAATGGCTAAAAACAATGTTGACGGTGTTTATTCAGCTGATCCAAAAGTGGATGCCAATGCAGTTAAATTTGAAGAATTGACTCATCTAGAAGTTATCTCAAAAGGATTGCAAGTGATGGATTCAACTGCCAGCTCATTGAGCATGGACAATGATATTCCGCTACTTGTCTTCAATTTGAATGAACATGGAAATATCCGACGCGCTATCTTAGGCGAAAATATCGGAACTACAGTTAGGGGGAAATAAAAATGGCAGATGCAATTATGACAGAAGCAAAAGAAAAAATGCATAAAGCAGCACAAAATCTACAACGTGAATTAGGACAGATCCGTGCAGGACGTGCCAATGCAAGCTTATTGGACCGTATCACTGTAAATTATTACGGAGTACCTACACCACTAAACCAAATGGCTTCTATCCAAATTCCAGAAGCACGCATTTTGATGATCACACCATTTGATAAAAGTATTCTTCAAGATGTAGAAAAAGCAATTATGACAAGTGATATCGGTATCAGCCCAACAAATGATGGGAATGTGATCCGTTTAGTGATTCCACAATTAACAGAAGAACGTCGTAAAGAATTAGCGAAAGACGTAAAAAAAGAAGCAGAAAATGCAAAAATCGCTGTACGTAATATTCGTCGTGACGCAATTGATGAATATAAAAAACAACAAAAAAATGGAGACATCACAGAAGATGATCTACGTGGTCTAGAAAAAGAAGTACAGACCTTGACTGACAATAGTATCAAAGAGGTAGATAAAATCGCTGCTGAAAAAGAAAAAGAACTATTAGAAGTTTAAGCGTTATTTAAAAATCAATCGATGTTTTTTAACTAAGAATCTCTTGATCAGTGTATCGATCAGAGAGTAGAAAAAGCTGGTTCATCTCGCCAATAGTGAAAGCTGTTAACGAGAGGAACCGGTTTTCTTTTTGAAGTTCTGGCACTACTCAATAGGAAGTGTAAAAAAGAGAAGCTTTGATAAGAGAAGTGGCTTCTTTACTTTACTAATAGCAATCAAAAGTTAAAAAAATGAAAAATCTTAGTGAAAAAAAGAAAAAAAAACGCTAGACCGTAGGAAATGACTATATATATTGCTATAATGGCAGAGATAGTGGTAATTTTTTAGCATAGGAGGAAAAAGAATGTTACGTTTTTTTCCGCAAAAAAACAAATATATTCAAGAAAAAAGTGAGCTTCGTTTCAATAGTGATGGCCCAATTCCACAACACATAGCAATCATTATGGATGGCAATGGGCGATGGGCACAAAACCGACGATTGCCTCGTGTGGCTGGACATAAAGAAGGTATGGAAACAGTAAAAAAGGTAACGAAACAAGCTTCCAGATTAGGCGTCAAAGTATTGACTCTTTATGCGTTCTCCACAGAAAATTGGAAAAGACCCAAGGATGAAGTAAGCTTTTTGATGCAACTTCCCGTTGACTTCTTTGACACATTTGTACCGGAACTGATCAAGGAAAATGTGAAGGTCCATGTGATGGGGTATGAAGGTCTATTACCTGAACATACACAGGATGCAGTGAAACGTGCGATCGAACAAACAAAAGACAATACAGGGATGGTACTCAACTTTGCTTTGAACTACGGAAGTAGAGCGGAAATCGTGACGGCTGTCAAAGCAATTGCTACTGAAGTCAAAAATGAAGAAAAATCAATTGAAGAGATCGATGATACACTGATTTCTGAACATCTCATGACGAGTTTTTTACCAACTGAACTTCGAGATCCTGAACTTGTCATTCGGACAAGCGGAGAAGAAAGAATCAGCAACTTTTTACTTTGGCAACTTGCCTATAGTGAATTGTACTTTACCAAAGCATTATGGCCTGATTTTGATGGAGCACATCTAGAAGAGGCGATTGCTTCATTTCAAAATAGAGATCGTCGTTTTGGTGGTGTGAAAAACAAGGAGAAAGAAGGAGATCAGTCATGAGACAACGAGTGATCACTGCTGTCGTAGCATTGGCGTTATTTATCCCGATTCTTTGGCTAGGGGGGGTGGCTGTTGAATTAGTAGCAGCTCTATTAGCTGTTATCGGAGTATATGAGTTGTTTAGGATGAAAGGATTGACATTATTAAGTTTTGAAGGAATATTAGCAGCGATTGGCGCAGTTGTTTTAGTATTACCTAAAGAACGTTGGTTTTTCTTTTTATCAGAAGGTACGGATACATTTATGTTGTTTTATCTGATTGTGATGATCTTATTAGGCACCGCAGTCATTTCCAAAAATACGTATACGATAGATGAAGCTGGCTTTCCAGTAATTGTGAGTTTATATGTTGGGATGGGCTTCCAGAATTTTGTCAATGCGCGGACAGAAGGACTACCTGTTTTGCTGTTTGGTCTGTTCATTGTTTGGGCAACCGACATCGGTGCCTATATGGTCGGACGAAAATATGGAAAGCATAAATTAAGTCCAGATGTCTCACCAAACAAAACCATTGAAGGCGCATTAGGCGGTATTGGGAGTGCTTTAGTAGTTGCTATTCTGTACTTTTTACTCTATCCGTCGACTGAATTGTTTGGGCATGGACTATTTGTCATGTTGTTGTTAACGATCCTGTTATCGATTGTTGGTCAGTTTGGTGATCTAGTCGAATCATCGATCAAACGACACTATGATGTAAAAGATTCTGGCAATATTTTACCGGGGCATGGGGGAATCTTAGATCGATTCGACAGTCTGTTGTTCGTCTTTCCGATCATGCATTTATTTGGATTAATTTAATAAGAGGATATGGGTCTTTGCTTTAGTTTTAGATACAAATCGTTTTTAGAAACCTAGTTACTGTAGATGATGTGATTAGTTGATAAGAGCGAAGTGGTTATTTTAATAAACTAAAAGCAAAGGCTAATTTTTTCTCTATAACTCACTGATACTATTGGTGAACAGCTGATAATATGGTAAAATTAAAGTGTTTTATTTATCAAAAGTTTCAATGTTAAAGAAAAAGCGTGTAAAGGAGAATGCAAAATGAAAACAATTATCACATTTATTATTGTCTTCGGTATTTTGGTCATTGTACATGAGTTTGGACATTTCTTCTTTGCGAAACGATCAGGAATTCTCGTTCGTGAGTTTGCTATTGGAATGGGTCCGAAAATCTATGGACACCAAGCAAAGGACGGAACTACCTATACATTGCGTTTATTGCCGATCGGCGGTTATGTGAGAATGGCAGGAAACGGAGACGATGAAACAGAAATGGCCCCTGGAATGCCGTTATCTCTTTTGTTAAATTCTGATGGTATCGTGGAGAAAATCAATGTAAGCAAAAAAGTGCAACTGCCCAATGGGATTCCATTAGAACTGATCGCATACGATCTTGAAGATGACTTAACGATTACAGGTTATGTGAATGGAGATGAAACACAGGAAGTCACCTATCACGTCGAACACGATGCTTCCATCATTGAAGCGGACGGTACAGAGATCCGAATTGCGCCTAGAGATGTTCAATTCCAGTCAGCGAAATTATGGCAACGGATGCTGACTAATTTCGCTGGGCCGATGAATAATTTTATTTTAGCGATCCTGTTGTTCATTATCCTTGCGTTCATGCAAGGTGGCGTGCAAGTAACGGATACCAACCAAATTGGAAAAGTCTTACCGAATGGCGCAGCCGCAGCCGCTGGGTTGAAAGAAAATGATGAAATAGTATCGATTGATGGCAAGTCTGTTCATTCATGGAATGATTTGACGTCAGAGATCACCGAAAATCCTGGAAAAAAATTAGATGTTGAAGTAAGACGTGACGGCAAAACACAGCAGCTTGACGTAACACCGAAAGCAGTTGAAGCCAATGGGAAAGAAGTCGGTCAACTAGGGATTCAAGCACCAATGAAGACGGGCTTTTTGGATAAAATAGTTGGTGGAGCCCATCGAGCATTCAGTAGTTCAATGGAGATATTCAAAGCGTTAGGCTCATTGTTCACAGGCTTTAGCTTAGATAAATTAGGTGGACCAGTGATGATGTTCCAGCTTTCTTCTGAAGCTGCTAATCAAGGTGTGATGACTGTCATTAGCTTGATGGCCCTGCTTTCCATGAATCTAGGAATCGTTAATTTACTGCCGATTCCTGCATTAGATGGTGGGAAAATCGTCTTGAACATATTTGAAGGTGTGAGAGGAAAACCTCTCAGTCAAGAAAAAGAAGGCTTTATCACTTTGGCAGGATTTGGGTTATTGATGCTATTGATGGTATTGGTCACTTGGAATGATATTCAACGATTCTTTTTCTAAAAAAGTTGACAAATAGGGTATAATTACAAACGATAGATTATTATTGAGGAATAGAGGAGTATATAGAATGAGACAATCAAAAATGTTGATTCCTACGTTAAGAGAGGTTCCTAATGATGCAGAAGTATTAAGTCATCAAATTTTATTGAGAGCTGGATACATTCGTCAAGTATCTGCAGGAATCTACTCTTATTTACCACTAGCAAATCGTGTGTTAGAAAAACTAAAAGCAATCATGCGAGAAGAATTTGAAAAGATCGGCGCAGTTGAAATGTTGATGCCGGCGATTTTACCAGCAGAATTGTGGGAAGAATCTGGTCGTTATGAAACATATGGCCCAAACTTGTATCGTCTGAATGATCGTAATGATCGTAAAATGATCTTAGGCCCAACACATGAAGAAACATTTACTGATTTGATTCGTAATGAAATCAATTCATATAAAAAATTACCATTGAATCTTTATCAGATCCAAACAAAATACCGAGATGAAAAGCGTCCTCGTTTCGGTTTATTACGTGGTCGGGAATTCATCATGAAAGATGCTTACTCATTCCATGCTTCTGAAGAAAGTCTAGATGAAGCGTACAAAGACTACGAAAAAGCTTATACTGAAATCTTTAAACGCTGTGGACTTGAATTCCGAGCAATCATCGGTGACGGTGGCGCAATGGGCGGGAAAGATTCAAAAGAGTTCATGGCAATATCAGAAATCGGTGAAGATACGATCTGTTATTCAACTGAAAGTGATTATGCAGCAAACTTAGAAATGGCTACGAGCTATTATGTTTCTAAAAAATCACATGAAACGCAACTTGAACTGGAAAAGAAAGCTACACCTGATGTTAAAGCAATTGAAGAAGTAGCAGCTTTCTTTGAGACAGAACCACAAAAAATTATCAAATCTGTTTTGTTCATGGCGGATGAAGAACCTGTACTTGTGCTAGTTCGTGGAGATCATGAAGTGAATGATGTCAAATTGAAGAACTTCTTAGGCGTTGACTTCTTAGAAGAAGCAACAGAAGAAGATGCAACGAAATTTTTAGGTACTGATTTTGGTTCTGTTGGTCCAGTGGGCGTATCAGAAGATGTGAAGATCTATGCTGACCGACATGTTCAAGACCTTGCAAATGCCATTACTGGTGCTAATGAAACAGGTTATCATTATATCAATGTCAATCCAGAAAGAGATTTTACAGTCCTTTCATATGAAGATCTGCGTTTTGTGCAAGAAGGTGACCCATCCCCAGACAATAATGGTGTGTT
This sequence comes from Enterococcus sp. VV15, assembly GCF_005236045.1. NCBI lineage: Bacteria > Bacillati > Bacillota > Bacilli > Lactobacillales > Enterococcaceae > Enterococcus > Enterococcus sp. VV15. Next base: position 24,118 of record NZ_QPTY01000011.1, on the reverse strand, counting down.
GGCCTTTACTCGCGGAATCGAGATCGGACACATCTTCAAGTTAGGCACGCGCTACAGTGAGTCAATGGGAGCAACTGTTTTAGATGAGAATGGTCGTGAAAAATTTGTGATCATGGGTTGCTATGGAATCGGCGTCAGTCGTTTACTTTCTGCAATCGTTGAACAAAATTCTGATGAAAATGGCATCAATTGGCCAAAAGGGATTGCACCATTCGATCTGCATGTCGTTCAAATGAATCTGAAAGACGAAAATCAAACAAACTTGACAAATGAAGTGGAGCAAGCGATGACAAAAGCAGGCTACCAAGTATTGGTCGATGACCGCAACGAACGTGCAGGTGTGAAATTCGCAGATTCCGATTTGATCGGTTGTCCAATCAGAATCACGATCGGTAAAAAAGCAGTTGATGGGATCGTAGAAGTGAAAATCAAGAAAACAGGTGAAATGGTTGAAGTCCGTAAGGAAGAATTAGCCAATACCCTACCAATCTTATTAAATCAATAAATGATAAACGAAGCGATTGAGATAAAAGTCGTTTAGGTTTGAGAAATTGGAGAAAAAACGAACAATACGTTTTTTGTATTGCTCGTTTTTTTTTTGAAATTTCCGAAAAAACTGACTTTTAGACGTCGTTTATTCAAGAGTCTGTAGCAAAACTTATTTTTAGATTTGTCCCACATTCTCTAAATCCGAGTAAACGGCAGAACAGAAGTAGTTTCTTAGAAGAAGTCAAAATTCTCAAAAATTTGAAAAAGCAGTTTTCATGGATTTTTTCTTGTTCTTTTAGGCACCCCACTTTTGTCACCCTTATTTTTTAATGTAAAATCAATAAAAAACGAGTATACTAGAAAGTACTGAAAAAAGAAGAGAACAAAAAAACTTTTTAATTGTTTCTCATCAGAAAGGGCGTATGGTTTTGTCAGAAAAACGAGAGTTATTTGAAAAGCTACTGGAACAGATCCAACTGGAAGAAGCGGATAAACAGCATCCTCTGATTTCTTCTGGCGAAGTGGAACGAGTAGTCGTTCATCGTAAATCACGCTTATGGGAATTTACGCTACACTTTTCTCAAATTTTACCGATCATGCTTTATCGTTCGTTAGTGCAACATGTGACATTGGCCTTTCATGATATTGCACAAGTGAAACTAAATATAAAGGCAGAAAATCAACAATTTGACGAACAGTTGTTACAAGATTATTGGGCACAAGCATTGGAAAGCCAACAATGTGATACACCTCTTGCACAACAAGTCTTAAAAACACAAGTTCCAATACTAAAGGAACATAAAATCATCTTGCCTGTCGATAGTACTGGCGCACTCAGCTATTTGAAGCAACAATATTTACCATTAGTAGAGTCTTTATTTGTCAGCTACGGATTTCCTAAATTTGGGATCGAGCCAGAAGTAGACGAGCAACAAGCAGAACGTGTGTTAAAACTGTTTGAAGAACGGAAACAAGAACAAGCAGAAGCCTTTATGAAGCAAGCGGCAGAAAGCTTGATCGTCCATGAACAAAAGAAAAAAGAAAAGAAAGAGCAGTTGCCTGCTTTAGACGGACCAATCCAATTGGGACGAAATATTCCTACGGATGAACCAACTACACCGATGGTAAATATTGTAGAAGAAGAGCGTCGTGTGACATTAGAAGGGTATGTATTTGATAAAGAAGTACGTGAGCTTCGCTCAAAACGAAAAATCTTAACCTTAAAAATCACTGATTATACGTCGTCCTTCATCGTCAAAAAATTTTCAAACAATGAAAAAGATGAACAAATATTTGAAGCAATCAGCACAGGTAGTTGGTTGAAAGTCAGAGGGAGTATCCAAGAAGATACCTTTGTTCGTGACTTAGTGATGAATGCACAGGATATCGTAGAAGTGAAACATGCTCCACGAAAAGATTATGCGCCAGAAGGTGAAAAACGAGTAGAGTTACATGTCCATAGTAAAATGAGTACGATGGACGCAACAAATAACATTGCGGATATCGTGGCTCAAGCAGGGAAATGGGGCCATCGTGCTATTGCCATCACGGATCATGGTGGCGCACAGGCATTTCCTGAAGCACATAGCGCAGGGAAAAAAGCTGGCGTGAAAATTTTGTATGGGGTAGAAGCAAATGTTGTGGATGATGGCGTGCCGATCGCCTACAATGATGTGCATGAATCCTTAAGTGAAGGAACCTATGTAGTATTTGACGTGGAAACAACGGGGCTATCCGCTGTTTACGATACGATCATCGAACTAGCTGCGGTTAAGATGTATAAAGGAAATGTAATTGCTAGTTTTGATGAATTCATCGATCCAGGCCATCCACTTTCACGAACAACTGTTGATTTGACGGGGATTACCGATGAAATGGTTCGTGGTTCAAAATCGGAAGAAGAAGTTTTACGACTGTTTCTTGAATTCTCAAAAGATACTATTCTTGTAGCGCATAATGCGGCGTTCGATATGGGATTTTTAAATACAAGCTATGCAAAATATGGAATACCAGAAGCACCTAATCCCGTAATCGATACGTTAGAATTAGCTCGCTATCTCTATCCTCAATTCAAACGTTTCGGGTTGGGTGTACTGTCTAAGAAATTTGGTGTCAGTCTGGAACAACATCACCGGGCGATTTATGATGCAGAAGCTACTGGTCATCTTGCATGGATCTTTATCAAAGAAGCGATGGAAAAACATGACATGTTTTTCCACGACCAACTGAATGCACATATCGGGGAAGGAGACTCCTATAAACGAGCAAGACCTTTCCATGCAACATTGCTTGCTAAAAACCAAGATGGGTTAAAGGATTTGTTCAAACTGATCTCGATGTCTAACGTGGAATATTTTGAACGTGTCCCGCGAATCCCACGGTCACAATTAAACAAATTACGTGACAACCTATTGATTGGCTCCGCCTGTGATAAAGGCGAAATCTTTGAAGCGATGATGCAAAAAGGAGTCGAAGAGGCAAGAAATCGTGCGAAGTTTTATGATTATATCGAAGTGATGCCAAAAGCAGTCTATGCACCTTTGCTAGAACAAGAATTAGTAAAAAATGAACGTGATCTAGAGGAAATTATTCAAAACTTAGTTGAAATAGGAAAGTCATTAGACAAAATAGTGGTGGCAACAGGGAATGTCCATTACTTAAATGAAGAAGATGCGATTTATCGTAAAATATTGATCAATTCAATGGGAGGAGCCAATCCATTGAACCGTCACAGTCTACCTGATGTCCATTTTCGAACAACTGATGAGATGTTGACAGCTTTTAACTTCTTAGGTGAGTCTCTTGCAAAAGAGATCGTTGTAGAAAATACAAATAAAATCGCAGATAGCTGTGAAGAAGTCATTCCTGTGAAAGATGAACTTTACACACCGAAAATCCCTGGTTCTGAAGAAGAAATCTCTGAATTGAGTTATACCAAAGCCAAACAACTGTATGGTGATCCTTTACCAGAGATCATTCAAAAACGTTTGGAAAAGGAATTGAATTCGATTAACGGGAATGGATTCTCCGTTATCTATCTGATTGCTCAAAAACTCGTACACAAAAGTAATGAAGATGGCTATTTAGTTGGTTCTCGTGGATCGGTAGGCTCAAGTTTCGTTGCGACGATGACTGGGATCACCGAAGTTAATCCTTTAGCTCCTCACTATTATTGTCCAGAATGTCAGTATTCTGAATTCTATGAGGATGGGACATATGGTTCTGGGTTCGATATGCCTGAGAAAAAATGTCCAAAATGTGGTGCTCGATTGAACAAAGATGGACATGATATTCCTTTTGAAACGTTCTTAGGATTTCATGGTGATAAAGTACCCGATATCGATTTGAACTTTTCGGGAGACTATCAAGCAGAAGCCCATAATTATACGAAAGTATTATTTGGAGAAGAATATGTTTATCGTGCTGGAACAATTGGTACGGTGGCAGATAAAACGGCTTATGGCTTTGTTAAGGGCTACGAAAGAGACCATAATCTGCAATTTCGAAGTGCAGAAGTCGATCGCTTAGCCAAAGGAGCTACTGGAGTTAAACGAACGACTGGTCAGCATCCAGGGGGGATCATCGTTATTCCTGATTACATGGATGTTTATGATTTCACCCCCATCCAATTTCCAGCAGATGATCAAAATTCAGAATGGAAAACGACCCACTTTGATTTCCACTCGATCCATGATAATGTATTGAAACTTGATATTCTTGGACATGATGACCCGACTGTTATTCGGATGCTCCAAGATCTATCTGGGATCGATCCACAAACGATCCCTACAGATGATCCAGAAGTGATGCGGATATTTGCCGGGCCGGAAGTCTTGAACGTGACGCAAGAACAAATCAACTCTAAAACAGGTACACTAGGGATCCCCGAATTCGGGACTCGTTTTGTTCGTGGGATGTTGGAAGAAACCCATCCAACTACTTTCGCTGAATTACTGCAAATCTCTGGACTCTCTCATGGGACAGACGTTTGGCTTGGAAATGCGGAAGAATTGATCAAACGTGGGGATGCGACACTAGCGGAAGTAATTGGTTGTCGGGATGACATCATGGTCTATCTGATCCATGCCGGATTAGACAGTGGGATGGCATTTAAAATCATGGAAACAGTGCGTAAGGGACTGTGGAACAAAATCCCAGATGAACTTCGTGAGACATATTTAAATGCGATGAAAGAAAATAATGTACCAGATTGGTATATCGATTCTTGTTCAAAAATCAAGTACATGTTCCCGAAAGCCCATGCGGCTGCATATGTACTGATGGCATTACGTGTAGCATATTTTAAAGTATATTTCCCTATCCTGTATTATTGTGCTTACTTCTCTGTTCGTGCCGATGATTTTGATCTTGTTTCTATGTGCAAAGGAAAAGATGCAGTCAAACAAGCCATGAAAGAGATCACAGACAAAGGAATGGATGCCTCTGTGAAAGAAAAAAATCAATTGACAGTACTTGAATTGGTAAATGAAATGTTAGAACGCGGCTTTAAATTCGGGATGATCGATTTGTATAAATCAGATGCGGTCAATTTTGTAATCGAAGGAGATACATTGATTGCGCCATTTCGTGCCGTACCAAGTTTAGGTACCAACGTGGCAAAACAGATTGTCGAGGCAAGGAAAGATGGTCCGTTCTTATCAAAAGAAGATTTGGCTACAAGAGGAAAAGTATCCAAGACTTTGATTGAATATATGAATGATAATGGCGTATTAAAAGACCTTCCTGACGAAAATCAATTGTCGCTTTTTGATATGTTATAGTAGGCAACAGTGAGCTTGCTTGTCATTTCAGAGAAATTATGGTATAGTTATTTATAGGTAATGATACTAACTGTGAGTGAGCGGATTTTTCGCTCACTCTTTTTAATGGAATTACGGATTCAATTTTTAAGGAGGCGAAATTCTTGAGTAGCGTCGTTGAAACAGTCACAGAAATGGTGACTCCGATTTTAGAGGAACAAAATTTTGAACTTGTAGAAGTAGAGTTTGTGAAAGAAGGAAAAAGTTGGTTCTTGCGAGTATTTATTGATAAAGATGGTGGAATCGATATTGAAGAATGTGTCTATGTCAGTGAAAAATTAAGTGAAAAACTCGATGCAATAGATCCCGATCCAATCCCACAAGCATATTTCCTAGAGGTGTCATCTCCAGGAGCAGAACGTCCGCTAAAAAAAGAAACAGATTATGAAAAAGCACTAGGTGAATATATCCATGTGTCTTTCTACCAACCAGTGGATGGAGAAAAGCAATTTGAAGGATTTCTTCAGTCATTTGATGCTGACCAGCTTACATTGAAAATACGCATAAAAACACGGGAAAAAGAATTAATTCTTGACCGAAAAAACATTGCCAAAGCTCGCTTAGCAATCCAATTTTAATCACGGAGAGGAAACAGAACAATGAGTAAAGAAATGTTGAACGCGTTAGATGCATTAGAAGCTGAAAAAGGAATTTCAAAAGAAATCGTAATTGACGCTTTAGAAGCAGCTTTAGTTTCTGCGTATAAACGCCATTATGGTCAAGCACAAAACGTAGAAGTAGAATTTGACCAAAAGAAAGGGAAAATCCACGTCTATGCAGTGAAAGAAGTGACAGAAGAAGTCATGGATTCACAGTTGGAAGTATCATTGAAAGATGCACTTTTGATCAATCCAGCATATGAAATCGGCGACACGATCCGATTTGAAGTTACACCAAAAGATTTTGGCCGCATTGCTGCGCAAACAGCAAAACAAGTAATCTTGCAACGTGTAAGAGAAGCAGAAAGAACAATTATCTATAATGAGTTCAGTGCATATGAAAAAGATATCATGCAAGGAATCGTTGAACGTCAAGATAAACGTTACATTTACGTGAATCTTGGAAAAATCGAAGCAGTGTTATCTAAACAAGATCAAATGCCGAATGAATTTTATCAACCGCATGATCGGATCAAAGTGTATGTTTCTCGAGTAGAAAATACCTCAAAAGGTCCTCAAGTTTTTGTTAGTCGTAGCCATCCAGACCTTTTAAAACGTTTGTTTGAACAAGAAGTACCAGAAGTATACGATGGTATCGTTGAGATCGTCAGTGTCGCAAGAGAAGCGGGTGACCGTTCTAAAGTTGCTGTACGCTCAAATGATGAAAATATCGATGCAGTAGGAACTTGTGTTGGTCCGAAAGGGCAACGTGTCCAAGCAATCGTCAATGAATTAAAAGGTGAAAATATGGATATCGTTGAATGGGATGAAGATCCAGCAGTATTCATCGCAAATGCATTGAACCCAGCGCAAGTCATGGATGTCATCTTTGATGAGCAAAATCCAAAAGCTTGTACAGTCGTTGTTCCTGATTATCAATTATCATTGGCAATCGGTAAACGTGGTCAAAATGCACGATTAGCTGCAAAATTAACGAACCATAAGATCGACATCAAGTCAGAGTCAGACATGGCTGCATATTATGAAGAACAAGCAAATAAAACTGAAGATGCAAGTGATGAATCAGTGGCAGAAATACACGATGAAGCAATCATCCAATCTGATTTGACAGATGACGAATATGAAACAATCGCATTCAACGATGAAAAAACTATCGAAGAAACAGACCAAGATGCTTAACAGATAGCTTAGGAGGCAAAGAGATGAAACAAAGGAAAATCCCTTTACGCAAATCTGTCGTTTCAGGTGAAATGAAACCAAAAAAAGAGATGATTCGTATTACTCGTTCGAAAGAAGGAGAAGTATCAATCGATCCAACTGGGAAAATGCCAGGACGAGGCGCGTATGTCTCACTTGAGCCAGATGAAGTACAACAAGCTTGGGATAAAAAAATTCTCGATCGAGCACTTGAAACGAGTTTGACTGATGAATTTTATCAAGAATTATTGGAGTATGTAACACACCAAAAAGCACGAAAAGAGCTATTTGGTAAATGAGAGAAGTCAATCGGCAAAAAGCCATGAATCTCATTGGATTAGCGATGCGCGCTGGCAAACTAGTCACGGGCGAAGAGCTAACGATTGCAGATATCCGCAGAAACAAAGCCAAAATCGTTTTTGTCGCGAATGATGCAAGTGAAAACACGAAGAAAAAGATTAAAGATAAGAGTTCATACTATGAAGTTCCTTGCTTTGAGCTATTTTCTGAAGCGGAAATCACGCAGATGATCGGAAGACCTCGCAAAGTATTTGGGATCCTGGATAACGGATTTGCGAAGAAAATCAAGGAGCTAATTGAAGGTTAGGAAGGTGATTGCATGAGCAATAAACGAATTTATGAACTAGCAAAAGAAATGAATAAGTCTAGTAAAGACCTTGTGGAAAAAGCACAGAAGCTCGGTATTGATGTGAAAAATCATATGGGAGTCATCACAAGTAGTGATGAAAAAAAACTGCAACAAGCATTTAAACCACAAGGAAATAAGCATACAGCACAGCAAGAAAGCCAAAAACCAGTCAAAAAGCAGCCGAACGATCATCCTAAAAACGAAACAAAACCAAAACAACAAAAAAATAACCGCAACTATCAAGATCGCGGTCAAGGGAGCGGTCAAGTGAATCAAGGAAAAAAACAATCAACAACTCAAAACCGAAATAATAGTGGAGGCGCTACTAACCAAAATCGCCAAGGCGGAAATCAAAGCCAAAACAGAAATACAAACAACAATCGCGGAAAATTCAACAATAACAACCGCAATCGTTTTAATAAAAAAGGAAAAAAAGGCAAACAACAGACATCAAATAAACCAGCTGTACCACCACGTAAATTCCGTGAGTTACCAGAAGTATTAGAATATACTGAAGGAATGAATGTAGCAGATATCGCTAAAAAAATCCATCGTGAACCAGCTGAGATCATCAAGAAATTATTCTTGCTTGGTGTAATGGTCAATCAAAACCAATCCTTAGATAAGGATACGATCGAATTATTAGCAACAGATTATGGGATGGAACCTCAAGAAAAAGTTCAAGTAGATATAGCAGATATCGATAAATTCTTTGAAGCGGAAGAAGTAAATCCTGAAAATCTAGTATCTCGTCCTCCAGTTGTAACTATCATGGGACACGTTGACCACGGGAAAACTACGTTGCTTGATACCTTACGTCATTCACGTGTAACAAGTGGAGAAGCTGGTGGGATCACGCAGCATATCGGTGCCTATCAAATCGATATCGATGGCAAACCAATCACATTCTTGGATACACCAGGACATGCGGCGTTTACAAGTATGCGTGCGCGTGGAGCAAGTATCACAGATATCACGATTTTAGTAGTCGCAGCTGATGATGGTGTGATGCCACAAACAGTGGAAGCCATCAACCATGCAAAAGCAGCTGGTGTGCCAATCATTGTTGCTGTGAATAAAATAGATAAACCAGGTGCGAACCCACAACACGTCATGCAAGAATTAAGTGAATATGAATTGATTCCAGAAGCATGGGGCGGAGAAACGATCTTTGTTGAAATTTCGGCTAAATTTGGCCAAAATATCGATGAATTATTAGAAATGATCTTATTGGTTGCTGAAGTTGAAGATCTTAAAGCTGATCCTACACAACGAGCAATCGGTACAGTTATTGAAGCCCGTCTTGACAAAGGAAAAGGACCTGTAACTACATTACTTGTCCAACAAGGAACATTGAATGTCGGTGATCCGATCGTTGTAGGGAATACCTATGGACGTGTACGTGTGATGAACAATGATCTAGGTCGCCGTGAAAAATCTGCTGGTCCAGCAACACCAGTTGAAATCACTGGATTAAATGATGTACCACAAGCTGGTGATCATTTCGTTGTATTTGAAGATGAAAAAACAGCTCGTGCTGCCGGTGAAGAACGTGCAAAACGTGCGTTATTGGAGCATCGTGCTGCTACAAGCCGGGTCACATTGGATACTTTATTCGAAAGCTTGAAAGAGGGAGAATTGAAAGATGTCAATGTGATCATCAAGGCTGATGTACAAGGTTCTGCCGAAGCATTAGCAGCGTCATTGAATAAAATCGATGTAGAAGGTGTACGTGTAAAAATCGTCCATTCTGCAGTTGGTGCGATCAATGAAAGTGATGTCACACTTGCTGCTGCAAGTAATGCGATCATCATCGGTTTCAATGTCCGTCCTACACCACAAGCGAAGAGTCAAGCAGATGCAGAAGAAGTAGACATTCGTTTGCACCGTATCATCTATAAAGCAATCGAAGAAATCGAAACAGCGATGAAAGGCATGCTTGATCCAGAATTTGAAGAAAAAATCACAGGCCAAATGATCGTACGTGAAACATTCAAAGTTTCAAAAGTCGGAACGATTGCAGGAGCATACGTGACAGAAGGCTATATCCGCAGAGATAGCGGTGTACGTGTCATTCGTGATGGAATTGTTATCTATGAAGGCCAACTTGCCAGCTTGAAACGCTTCAAAGATGATGTAAAAGAAGTGAAAATGGGCTATGAATGTGGCGCAATGATCGAAAAATTCAACGATATAAAAGTAGATGACGTCATTGAAGGATTCATTATGGAAGAAATCAAAAACGACTAAATGAATAGGGAGGCCGCTCAATATGGCAAACTATCGTGACCGCCGAGTCGGTCAAGAAATTTTAAAAGAAGTAAATGATATATTACGTAAAAAAGTACGTGATCCTCGTGTTGAAAATGTTACGATCACCGATGTTCATGTAACTGGTGATCTGCAACAAGCAACGATTTATTATAGTATCTTATCTGATTTAGCATCGGATAAGAAAAAAGCAAAAGAAGGATTAGAAAAAGCTAGTGGCTTGATTCGCCGTGAATTAGGGCATAACTTGAGTATTTATAAGACACCTGAACTGACTTTTGAACTTGATGAATCAGTTGTCTACGGCAACCATATCGACCAATTATTACGAAACCTGAATAAAGACTAGATCCTACTCGTAAAGGCAAGTCTGTTCAATATTAAAACCGTTATTCACCAAGTTTAGATACATGGTGAATAACGGTTTTTTTGCTATATTTTTGGCTATCTTATTTTGGAGAAGAGTAAATAACTAACAAGCTACGTATAATGATAAGTATTTATTAAAAAAAGGTGCGACAAAAGTAAAAACTACTTTTAGCGCACAGCTTAAATATGAATAAACGGTGGGAACAGAAGCATCTTTTTCGAATAGAAAAACGATTCGGCACCTCTGTTCCGACCTAACTGAATCATTTCATCAACGCTAAAGTCTAGGGGAAAGATTATTTGCCTGATAACCATCCATATAGCCAATCAAAAGGTAGAAAGAAAAAATTTTCCATAGTGTTCCCTCCTTTGATTAAAGCATAACATAGTAGCTATTTACATGATGATGAAGATTTATTACAGTTCTATTGCTAAAGAATAAAAACCGTAGAGAAGCGGTTCAAAGTCGTTAGCAAATACATTTCATGTGTTATAATTGTACAGTTGATACCTCAAGTGAAAAGGAGAAAAATTATGGATGGTTTATTACCTTTATGGAAAGAACGTGGCATGACTAGTCATGACTGTGTATTTAAATTACGAAAAATTTTACATACAAAAAAAATCGGGCATGGCGGAACATTGGACCCTGATGTAGATGGTGTTTTACCGATTGGTATTGGAAAAGCGACAAAAGTCATCGAATATTTAACAGATTCAGGTAAAACATACGAAGGAGAAATCACCCTAGGCTTTAGTACAACTACTGAAGATCGTTCCGGAGAAAAAGTAGAGAGCAAACGTGTGGGTATACCTTTAGAAGAAGAGCTAATAGATGCTGTGATGGAGAGTTTTGTTGGCGAAATCACACAGATTCCTCCGATGTATTCTGCAGTAAAAGTGAATGGCAAACGACTTTACGAATATGCCAGAAATAACGAAACAGTAGAAAGACCAGTGCGCAAAGCCCAAATCTATCGTTTTGAGCGAACAAGTGATATTCATTGGAACGAAACAGATGGGCTATTGTCTTGGCGTTTCGAAGTAGAATGCGGCAAGGGTACCTACGTCAGAACATTAGCTGTTGATACAGGGAAAAAACTAGGCTATCCTGCACATATGTCAGATTTGACTCGTACGGCTAGTGCCGGAATGAAAAAAGAACAGGCAATTACATTGCAACAAGTAGCAGATTACATGGAAAGTGGAACGGTAGAAGCGCATTTGCTGCCATTGGAAATTGGGGTTGCTCGCTTCAAACGGGTAGATATCAGTGATGATGTATGGCGGAAGGTTAAAAATGGGATGCGTCTTGAATACAGCGTCTTTCAATTGGATCGTATGCCCACAGAGAAAATTGCTCTTTTCTATCGTGACCAAGTCGTGAGCATTTACCAACCGAACCCTAAAGAAAAAAACAAATTAAAACCAAGTAAAGTGTTGAGAAACGAGGTATAAAAACATGAAAATCATCAAAATCAGACATCCCTATCAGATGGACCAAATTCCTAAAGAGGATGTTGTATTAGTATTAGGCTTTTTTGATGGTGTGCATAAAGGACATCAAAAAGTAATACAAACAGGCAAAAAAATTGCGGAAAAAGAAGGATTAAAGTTGGCATTGATGACTTTCAATCAACATCCATCAATCGTTTTTAAAAAAATCAATCCTAGTCAGGTTAAATATTTGACTACATTAGCACAGAAAGAAGAAAAAATGGCAGCGTTAGGTGTTGATTATCTCTATGAAATTGATTTTACTTCTTCGTTTGCACATTTAGCACCACAAGATTTTGTCGATCAATATATCGTGGGACTACATGCAAAGTACGCTGTTTCAGGTTTCGATTATACGTATGGTCCAAGAGAAATTGCAGATGTTGTTCATTTGCCACAGTACGCTAAAAAGCGATTTGAAGTTGTGACGATCCCGAAGGAAGAAAATGAAGGAGAAAAAATAAGCTCCACGCGCATACGTAACTTATTAGATAATGGCAAATTAGAAGAAGTCACTAAGCTTTTAGGATCAGTTTATGAAGTAGAAGGTGTAGTCGTACATGGTGATGCTCGTGGTCGTTTGTTAGGATTTCCTACAGCTAACGTGAAGGTCAAGAGTACCGTTCATCTTCCTAAAGAAGGAGTTTATGTCACTGAAATCAAAGTTGGCGATACTTGGCATAGAGCAATGGGCTCGATTGGGCATAATGATACCTTTGGCGAGGGTCGTGAATTGACTGTTGAACTGTATATTTTAGATTTTGCACAAGATATTTATGGGGAACATGTCACTATCCGTTGGAATCATTTCCTGAGAGATCAAGTGAAATTTTCGAGTGCGGAAGCTTTGATTGACCAATTAAAAGCAGATGAACAAGCGACAGCGGACTATTTTAACTAAATTTTAGGAAGAGAAACTAGGACAGAAATGGTTCATTATTAGAAAATGAGTCTCAAAAATTACTTTTCATTCTTTTGTGGATTGTTGACTTATTTTTCCGAGAAAAAACTCCTTCTGCTATTTGTTCGTGTTTAGGGTGTGAGGCTAAAGTATTTATTTCTTTTGCTTCATGCCCTTTTTTGACATACAGCATGCTATTGGTGCAACTATTCGTAAGCGTATTGTTTGCTTGAAATGGTAGGTCGTATAGTACACTTTAAATAAGTTGATCATAAAAGATCAAGAAGGGTGGAAATATAGATGTATAAAGATCTTGAAAACAAGGTAGCCGTAGTAACTGGTGGTTCAAAAGGAATTGGAACAGCCATTTCAGAACGTTTTGGTAAAGAAAAAATGAAGGTCGTTGTTAATTACAATTCAGACAAAGAAGGAGCAGATGAAGCTGTTGCTGCAATCAAAGAAGCAGGAGGAGAGGCAGTTGCTGTTCAAGCAGATGTCAGCACAGAAGAAGGAATCAATCGCCTATTAGAAACAGCGATCAATAAATTCGGACAACTGGATATTTGGGTAAACAATGCAGGCATGGAAAATCAATCTGCAACTCATGAACTAAGCTTAGAAGATTGGGAAAAAGTTATTAAAGTGAATCTAACAGGCGTATTTTTAGGGACAAAAGCAGCGTTGAATTATTTTAAAGGTGAAAATCGAAAAGGAAATATCATCAATATGTCTTCCGTCCATGAACAAATTCCGTGGCCAACTTTTGCCCACTATGCTGCATCAAAAGGTGGAGTCAAATTGTTTACGGAAACTGTCGCTATGGAGTATGCCCCAGATCATATTCGAATCAACAGCATTGGTCCGGGAGCCATAAAAACGCCAATCAATGCGGAAAAATTTGAGGATCCAAAGCAAAAAGAAATACTTGAAAACATGATACCGCTGGCACGAGTTGGCCAACCGAAAGAAATTGCCGCTGCGGCTACTTGGTTAGCTTCTGAAGAATCTAGTTATGTTACAGGGATCACCTTATTTGTGGATGGTGGTATGACCTTATACCCTTCTTTCCAAGACGGGAAAGGCTAAGAATAATAGGATATGGGAAATCAATCTTGAAATAAATAGCTGAGGTCCTAAAAAATTATTCTAGATAAAGTTGTGTTTAATCTATGTTGATGATTTGAATGATTTGCTCACACGAGGAGCGATCAAAAGCAATTGCTGACCAGAGTATAAGGAACTAGATCTGTGTCAGCAATTGCTTTTTGCAGTATGTCTTCTTGTTAAGAACTTGCCATTTTTTTCAAGGTAATCGATGATTGTTTTTGGAGTAATTTGTAGATCCAATGACTAAAGTTCATCACATAATTTAAGTTGCCCCCAATGGTTAGTTCATAGTGGTTCTGTTTGAGGTGTTGATAGTGAAGTAGACGCTCTTTTTTATTGGCATAGATATCTAGATAGTAAGTAAAAATAGTATCTTTAAACTCTTGCATTACATAAAAGTCAGTAGTGATAAGTGAAAATTTTAATGTGACAGGAGCTTCAAGAATCCGCTTGTTTTCTTGGTCCTGGTTGGTCTCTTCGACGCCATATAAAAAATCATATAGATCTTGTTCGGTAAAACGCCATTTATCACCTGCTTTAGTTCCGTGTAGTTTTCCTTCTTGTAAATAATTTCGAATAGAACACGTTGTCACACTCAGCTGTTCCGCAAGTTCTTGTACGGAATAATAATCTTTCATATATATATCCTAATAGATATCTACTAAATGGTAGATATTTTTGATAACTGACAACAAAAGGTCAAGCTATCACATTTATTTAATCATCAAATATTCTGTATTATTTTTCATTGTATTCACGTAATGGATAAAAAGTGCTCCTTATTAAAATAGTATAGGGTTGTTTAGCTGTGTATCTTTGAAGATACTGAAAATAGAGAAGCAGAGCAAAAGAGAAAAGGCATTTCTAGTCAAGGATACAGACTAGAAATGCTTTATTTTATTTAGATGAAATCGTTTTTTGATACGAATAGTTTTTTTCATATAGACAAAGAAGTAACCCAAGAATGAACCCTGCGAAAGTAGGAAGAATAAAGCCAAGCCCATTCGCAGCAAATGGGATCGTATGTGTATACCAAGAAGTCAAAGCAAAAGTGAAAGAGTTTTGTACGGGTAAAGCTTTGATTCCATCTAAAAGTGCTGGAATCACTGTGAAAAGTGTCGTCATTTGATAAACGATCTTACGATTATTGAATAAGCCAGAACAAATAGCTGGCAATATCATTGCCATCGCCAAAGGATAAAGGAGCATCAGAAATGGCATTGTCCAAGAAATGATCGTATTCAAACCAAAATTAGCAGTAGTGAAAGAGAGAATCGTAGTGACACGGAGCCAACCTTTATAACTAAGTATAGGGAAACGAACTGAAAAATCTTGAGCAAATGAGGCAATCAACCCGATAGCAGTAGTGAAAACGGCTAAAATCGTCATTGTTCCCATCAGTGCTAAGCCGGCTTTTCCAAAATAAGCTTGAATGATTTGGGTTAATGCAATCCCACCATTTTCAGAAACACTGAATCGTGTAAGAGACATTGAGCCTAAAGCGATGATTCCTAAGTAGATCCCGCCACATAAAAGCATAGCAAGAGAGCCAGTTTTGATCGTATTTTTGGCAATTGCGTCTTCTTTATGGATCCCCATACCTTGGAGTGAACGAATGATCGTAACACCAAAAGCTAGAGCGGCCAGTGCATCCATTGTATTATAGCCTTCTAGAAAGCCATTCGTGGTGGGGCCATGTTGGTAAGTAGCGATGGGTGTCCCGTCTAGTGGTCCAAATGGGGATAGGAAGGCAATGATGAATAAAAGAAATAAGATTATTAGAAATAAAGGATTTAACCACTTCCCAATTATTTTAAGTAAATTTGATTCATGAATTGATAGATAATAGGCAAGACCAAAAAATATAGCAGAAAAAATCAATAAACCAATCGTTGAATATTTAGCAGGTAAAAAATTTCCTAGGCTAAATTGATAACCTAAGGCAGCAGTTCTCGGCGTAGCAAACATTGGCCCTAAGGCAAGATGATTCATAACCAGAAAAGTAACGCCATACCATGGAGAGACATGCTTCGCAAAATCGTATAATCCAGTCGATTTAGTTTTACTTAGTGCAACGAGTGCAGCTAAAGGCAATAATGTTGCACTAAGTAAAAAACCGATACCAGCAGATAGCCAATGGTCGCCAGCAAGCTGTCCTAAATGTACTGGGAAAATCAAGTTTCCCGCACCAAAAAACATACCAAAAATAAGTGAAGCAACTAATAATAAATTCTTTATAGATAATTTTTCCATCATAAAAACCCCTTGTCTTTTTAGTTAAAAATGAGCAATGTGATTTTTGATGAGACTCGATCATCCTTGCTAAGATACATATCCATCTTCCTTTCTTTGGGTGGTAAATACAAAAAAGCCCGCTGGAATAATAATTATTCCAACGGGCAATAGTCAATTGCGGTACCACCGTTTTTTTGTTTGAAAAATCAAACAATCTCTCAGCGACTCATTAAAAATGAAGCGCATTATCCGATAACGGGGATCACCGTCACAAACTTCTTACGTCACCTGTGCATCTCCAGAGCTACTTTCACTTATAGAAGAAATACGATTTCACACCACCCAATCGCTCTCTTAATCTCCATCTATCAGTTACTCTCTCTATCAATGATTTTTGTCATTATAGCTGTATTATTATGCAGTGTCAAGCTTATACAAAAATATGTTCCTCTAATATTTATAAATGCTGTTGTGTTTTTGAAGTTTCAGAAAATCATGGTTCCAATGATTGTTTACGATGCGATTGTAAGAATGCAAAATATTTTTAAAGTCTTCAGGAGTAGGATTGGAGTGGATAGAAACGACTTCGCACTCTGTTAGATTCAAAGATGGAAGATCAGTAACCAGCAAATCGTAATTATTCGCAGAGTGACATACTTCAGACAGTGTAAGGTGATTCAAAGAATGGATATCCAAGCGAAACCCTAGATGGTATTGGAGATCATTTTTTAGAAAAAGGTTATGCTCATAGCTTGTATTAAAGAATAAGCCTGTCTTCACTTTAGGTGCGATCGTTTCCAACTGTTCAGATAAACTAATCCAAGAAGTAATCAACATGAATAAATACTTATTGATAACAGAAGAATCGAGATAGATAGCTAGCGGTTCCTTCGTAAGGGACTCTTTGATCATTATGCAGATTCTTTGTGTAAAGCTAGTATAGTAATTATTTAATTGACGAAAGAATTCTTCATTGGGATTGTATAAAATCGTCGCAGGCCCCCAGACATAGGTGGTTGCATTATATAAATAAAGCAATAGGTCATTTTTATTCTCCACTGTCAGCTTTTCTTGCTGTTCGATAGTATTCAATAAATCTAAGAGACCAGATCTAATTTGATTGATTTGATTATTTTTTTGAGATTTTATCCGCAGTTCTTCAATTGACCAAGCAAAATTTTGATTGAAAAAGACATAAAATAGTTGGTAAGTGATTTGAGGAGTTACAGCTATCTTATATTTTTCATATATTTTACTGCATACTTGATGGGACAATTGGAAATCTTTTCTGACCGTTTGCTTTGTTTGGCTAGTAAATAGATGACCTTTGCGAATCCGTGAAAAGCAAATAAAGAGCATGATTCGAAATTTATTGCGATACGCATATACTTGTCGTTGAGGAACAAACAATTCTGGATAGTAAGAAAAAAATTCTCTGTAGATCTCATCGAATAAGTCCAGTGCATCATCACGCATAAATTCATCAGAAACACCATATTTTTCAGTGAAAAAGCAAAAGAAAAACCAGCAGATTTTTCGTTCATCGCCGACGATGTTTAGTTGACTCGAGTCAACTGATAAACTATAGGGAGCAAGTAGTTGATTAAGTTCAGCAATTTTCCTCTTCAATGTTGAGGTACTAAAAAAAAGCTTGTCAGCCAGTGAGGTGAGATTAGGATAATGATTGATAAAGATTTCTTCCAATAATGTAAAACGCAATGATTGTTTATACAATTTCGAAAAAATAAAGAAGCCGTTTTGCTGTGGTGGCAGAAACAGACGTATTCCTCGCTGTTGGCTACTATTTATTTTTGCAGGCAGAATATACTGGTTGATTTCACTGATATTTTGACGAATCGTAATTTCAGATAATCCTGTTGTTTTTGCAATATCTCTGATTTTTTCCCATTTTCGGGGTAGTAAGTAACTAATGATTAAATAGTGTTTCAATAATTTATTTTCCAACAATTTTTTCATAACTTTCCTCCTATTATCATCTAACGATAGTTTGAAAATGAACTCGCGCGACAATAAATATTGTTTTATAGTTATTTTTATCATCGTTGGATAAATAATTATATAGGTAAATCCAACATGATTATAACAACAGAGGGAGCGAAAAAATAGAGGAAAGGTAGAAAAAGTTGGAAAAATTCAGAAAAGTCAAACGAATAGTCTTGGTTCTATTGTGTAGCTGCTTTATTGGGGTGGCATGCTACTACTATTATTTAACACATTACACAAGACCAGTCGTTGTAGCAAATCAAACAAACGGGGCAGAATCTAAATATGTCAAAAATATGTCTGATAAAGAATTTTCGGCTTATTTGCAAGGGCAAGCAGACAAGAGTCAATTTCGCTTAAAAATGGAATCGGATATGTTTTTTGAGAAAGCAGACAAGGTGGGGAAAGTCACGATATTAAACTCAAACAGTAACCATTATGCAATTCGTGTACAAACAACAATCGAAAACCAAGAAGCGATTATCTATGATTCAGGAATGATCAAACCGAAACAGTTTGTTGAGAATGGTGAATTGAAAAAGGCCATACCACAGGGTGTTTATAGAGTGAACCATCATGTTATTTACTATGAACTTACAAATCTAAAACAGAAAGTCGGCGAAACAGTTATCGTGGGCCAGCTTGCAATCAATCAGTAGTTTTAGAATAAATGGAGGAAAATAAAGTGATAAAAGTAAATTTAATAAAAGTTACCGGCGTACTACTGTTCAGTAGTTTTGCAATTTTGAGTGGAACAAAAGGCTATGCGTATGAGAATGGTCAAAATGATCCTAATATGCAGACACAAGAAATCAAAAAACAAGATTCTGCGACCTTACCAGCAGAAGGAACATTCCAAGAATTTGATCCAACAAAACCAGTTGATCCATCTCTACCAAACCCAGGACCCACAGATAAAGCTTGGGTAGATGTAGAAATTCCTACAAAAATCTTATTTGGACAGACGGATATTAGCTCAGGTATCATCTCGCCAAATTATGAGATCAAAAATCTTTCATCCAAAAGTGTTGAAATAGCAATTATGGATTTCAAAGATCGTGCAAAACCCGCCACAGGAAAGTCGGATGCTGAAAAAATCAGTGATCAGCTTACCCTGGATTTGAAAAATGTGACAAGTAACACAGTTGTTCCTCTACACACAACTGACGCGAAGAATCCAGCCCAGTTTCCTGCAGATTTAGGTGCAATCACCACACAAGGAGAAAAACTTGTTTTTCAATTGACAGGAAATATAGCAAAAGGATTTCAGTTTAGTCAAACAGCGATCCAACCGCAGTATGATATGGTTTTGAAATTTGAAGTAAAATAGGAGTAATAATGAAAAAGCAAAAAGAAATTTTTTCAATGATGATCTTACTTATTTTTCTCTTTTTGCACCCTTCCTTCAGCTATGCAGAATCAGTAGAGTCCTATAGATATATCCCTGTTGAAGGGATCATCGGCAATCCTTCTATAGCAGAAAATGAACCAATAGTTTCAGAGTTCATTTCCAGAAATACATTTCCAAAACTATTCGAAGCTACAGGAAGTACTACTGTCTTTTCTATTTTGGGCATATTGTTAGTGATGATCGTAATTGATATTTGCTGTATAAGGAGGAACAATCAATGAATCAAACCAAAAAACTAGGACTAACCCTCTTTTTCGCGTTGTTTTTTTGCTGTTCCTTTTCTACAGATAGTTATGCAAGTGATTCAGGAAGTACTGCGAAAGAAGTGGCACAAGATGTGACTGAGTCCCAGTGGCAGATGATGAAGGATTATTTTTCTCAGACCCCTGTTGCTGCGACAGAAGGTTATACGATAGGAACAGATTTTTCACCTGATTTTGAGCAAAGCTGTCAGTATCATGAACGGAATGAATACAATTATACAGGTTCTGCTAAACGAATAATTACAAAAATCACTTCCAATGATACTGATACACTCGAAGTTAGCTATTCCAATCATAATATTCAAATGAAACGTGGAAAAGGAAACAACGATCACGTACTGGTCACGATCGAATACCATTTGGAATGGAGCTTCCGAGTACAAGAAAAAGTACTTGGCATATGGTGGAGCGTGAACGATCAAATTGGTTCAACTGGTACATTTACTGATTCTATAGACGTTACTGTGGAACAAATACAGTTTACTGTTACACCAAAATCTACCAATCGAATTGAATTGAATCTCTATGATCCTAAAAAGATAGATCCACTGACATTTGTAGATTATTCTGGAAACACAGGCCCCGTAACGAGTTACATGCAGGAAAAACCAGATGATAGTAAATTAGGAGCTACTCAGGGGAAGTTTGTCTTTTCAGATACTAAATATAAGAAGGCAGTAGTCATTCCCTTTACCGTAGTCGACACGACCCCACCTACTGGAAGATTGAAAGATCCACTGACGATGGAAATCGGAACATTGCCTAATCTTGTCGATCTTTTCGACTATGAACCATATGATAATGATTGGCAAACGGTGGATATTCTATCATCTTTTAATTTTAAACAGTTAAAAAAAGGAACACAGCCAATCCAATTGATTCTGGAAGACCAGTCAAAAAATCAAGCAAAATTGACTAGTACGATTGAGGGAGTGGATACGACTCCGCCAAACGTAGTAACAAAGAGTGCAACAATTGAATATGGCGAAAAAATCGATCCAAGTGACTTCATTGTTTCTGCTACGGATAATGATCCCGATGGTGTGATTGCATACTCGTTTGAAAAGCAACCAGATAGGTATCAAAGTGGTACGCAAGAAGTCACCATTCTTGCTACAGATGCATCAAAAAACACAGTAAAGGTGAAAGCAAGTTTGATTGTCAAACCTGATA
Source organism: Enterococcus sp. VV15 (assembly GCF_005236045.1). Taxonomy (NCBI): domain Bacteria; kingdom Bacillati; phylum Bacillota; class Bacilli; order Lactobacillales; family Enterococcaceae; genus Enterococcus; species Enterococcus sp. VV15. The sequence goes on along the minus strand of NZ_QPTY01000011.1, from coordinate 3,112 downwards.
TAACTGCCCCAAGTGCAGACGGTATTTTACAAATGGTTCCGATAAATGGATCTTTGCCAACTGACCCACTGACGACAGTGACGAATCTAAAAGATAATGAAGATGTGACAAAACTTTCTTGCAAATATCTTGTACTTCCTGATACCTCTAAAGTTGGCTTAACCAGTACAACCGTAGAAATAGCAGATCGAAATGGCAATAAAATCCAAGTAAGAGTGGGTGTATTTGTTTATGACGATCATAGTATATACGATAAACAATATGTCCTAAGTACACAAAATTTTACACTTTATTCTAATGAAGTCGATGGAACGACGATTGATGAAACTATACTAAAAAAAAGTAAAGCAAAAGCGTGGGATATATCCTCAGGAAAAGAAAGATCAGACATCAAAGTAATCACACAGAATGTCCAAAATAAATTTGGCACATACACCGCAACATTAGCGATAGGGCAATTGAGGCAGACGATTCAGATCAATGTATTGGACGCCAAAGAATTGATCGATATTTCACTTCCGCAAAAAGTGATTTTCGGTTCTACGGATATCCAACAGGGGACTGTGAATTCACCCAAATATGAAATCGTCAACCATTCTAGTGTACCTGTGGATGTCCAAATCTCTCAAATCAAAGTTGATCCAGCTTCCAATATTCCCTTGCTAGATCAGGCATCTTCTTCGGAAGAAAAAAAAGCAGGGGTAGAGTTAAAATTAATCACATCGGAAGGATTTCTTGACAAATCATTTGCAGTTGATACAACACTAAAACAAACGTTAGGAATTTTACATGCGCAAGAAAAAGGTAATTTCATCTTTTCAGGAGATTATTATGGTCCCTATAAGAAATCTGCACATTGTAACTTCACGATGATCTTCAAATTTGAAGCACAATAAAGAGAGATCGAGACAAAAGTCGTTTAGGTGTGAAAAATTGGAGAAAAAAGAGGCTGGGACAGAAGTGTTTAACTTCTTCTTAAATAAGCCGAAATTCTCGGAGTTAAACACTTCTGTCCGGCCTCTTTTTTGTGTTTTGAGTAACAACTGCTATGTAGGCAGGACTGGAGCTATGATTATCATTAAAATGGCATATCATGCGTAATTTTATGATCTTAAGGAACGTGTTAATACACGAATATTTTTATAAGTATAGAAGTGTAACAATCACAATTAAAGTTGCTTTATATGCGGAAGCCGTAATACCCGGGGGGCTATGAAGTTTGTTGACGTGAAACATGGACAGGCGCAATATCCGTTTTAAAAATGCAAGAAGAATTGATTAGAAAAATGGTTGGGTTACATAAGTAAACAGGTTATAATAGTTTTGAAAGAGCTGTAGGGATTTAATTTAAAAATGGAATAAGAAAGGAAGTTCTCTTGTATAAAACTTGGATACTGTATACGAAAAAAACATCCCTACGCTAGTATCATCCTTATAGCGCTAGTAGCCAGTTTAGTAGGTATTTCTATCGAATATTTAGTAAATCGAGATTTTGTGAGTAGTGGTTTTTGGGTGACATTATTTTTAGTTATAGGGCAAATGATCAATGTTAGAATAAAAATTAAGTATTTTTTATACAGTAAATGCGAAATCTTAAAATGATTTCTATTACTATTTTGTCTAAACATAGGGAATATTTTTTCGAATAGATTTAGTATAGATGAATTTGAAGTCTTTTTGGAAGAAGTAGGTCATGTCGATCTAGGGACAAAACAGTATATCCAAACTTAGAAGCAAAAACAGAACTTTCAGGTGAAGAAGGATTAGCTAGGAAATTTGATTTTTATACTTATGTGATTCCTAGTATGACTCGTAATTTTATAAAATATACTGCTTGTATTGTTATAAGTTCGTTACCCTTTGAAAAGGGCGTTTGGTATACGTTGCAAGGAGAAAAAATTGTTAAATTTTTCTGAGTTATTAACCAAGTATGAAGATTCTTTTATATATGTGGATGAACGAAAAAAAACAATGGATGTTTTGAAGCAAATCGTTGATATAGAGGAAAAGCCGATTGATTTTTTTCTAAAAAAGCGTATTGAATTATTAACAATAAATGTCGTGAATTCGATCTATTATAATCCGACAAGAAATGTATCAATAAAGCTTTTTATTGTGATAAACAATGAAAAGAGTAAGAAATATTACCAACAAGCATTAAATATTAATAATAGGACAGATTCGTTGTTTGAAGATGAGCAAATATATGTTTTTATTGACAAATCAGTGAGGATAGTCGAAACAAACAGTTTACTCTTATCTTCTGATGTTCGTATATTATCTGGTATTACGCATGAGAATGTTGCAAAAAAAGATATTTATTTTATGGATTATATTTCTGCATTTGAACAGAAAAATGAAATAAATCAATAGTTGTTATAAAAATAGGCTCATTGTCAAATGATATTGGTAAAGAGAAATCTTAGAATAATTTGGACAGAGCAGAAAGAAGAAACCCTCTTTCTGTTCTGTCTTGTTCATTTCGAGAAATCGATCTGGATGATTGTTCTCTTGCGATTATTCGAAATCGAATTCAAATAAATGAAGCGAGGCAAAAGGAAATGAGGCAACGAGAAAAAGGAACTTTTATAAGGACATATCAGCGAAAGAACCAGACTACCTATCACAAAAAAGTGAAGGCTTCCGAAAACTTTCTTTTTTCCACCACGATTTTTCAGACCCAAAATGGGACCCCTGCCGTTTATCATTCGTTTAATGAGTTTATGAATGGTCATGGCAACAATAAAAAAGCAGTGAAAAGTGTGAAAGATATCTTAAGAGAAAAATATCCTGCGTTTAAGAAGCATGTGACTACGCACACGTTTCGCTACACCCATATCTCTTTATTAGCTGAAGCTGGTGTCCCAATCAAAGCGATCATGGATCGTGTGGGTCATTCCAATATGAAAACCACACTGGAAATTTACAACCAGGTGTCTAGTGCCACGAAAGAAAAAGTCATCCAAGAAATCGATTCTTGGATTTTTTAGTGGATTTGTTTACCGATTACAGTTAGTATGCGTATATGAGAGGTCGTAAGCAAAGCGCTATGACCTGAGCAATTAAGGAAGAATCTGAGAAAATAGCTTTCCATATTTTTGCAGATTTTGAC
>NZ_QPTY01000119.1:0-528 GCF_005236045.1 Enterococcus sp. VV15 | reverse complement strand
TTAAATGTTGTATTGCATAGTTAGCTTCTTCTGGAGTAAATTTTTCTCCAGCATCAGAAGTTAATTGATCTCTAATTGCTTCAGGAGACATTGACATCTGTTCCTGATAACTTTTTGCTTTGGCAAGAGCGTTAGCATTATAATCTGCGTTTAAATTATCAATTGCATATTGTGCTGCTTCAGCAGAAAATTTTTCTCCATATTCAGAAGTTAATTGATCGTAAATTCCTGCTTTAGACATGTGCATAGTATTAGAATAGGATTCAGCTTTGTTTAATGCAGATTTATATTCTTGAGGTACATTATCATTAGAACTACTTTCAATTTTTGTATTATTAGAACTAGAATTTGAATCAGAACTACTTCCACTTCCTAAAAAAGCAAATCCTAAAATACATAATATGATAAATCCAACAAATACCCCAAAACAACCGAACATACCTTTTCCAAAACTTTTTAACATAAATTTCCTCCTTGTGATTTCAAGTTTAGTTTTATATAATTTTTTTGTAGCAAATCTCAGAAATG
>NZ_QPTY01000118.1:0-533 GCF_005236045.1 Enterococcus sp. VV15 | reverse complement strand
TCAGCTAGATGTAGAGTAGGTCAACCTAGGGAACCGAAGGTAACGGCATCTTACTCCTTGGTTCCACCTTCTACAGCAAATAATACATTTGAAGCAGAACGAATGGTGATAGACAGAGAAGAATCACAAGAAGAATTTGAGTATTTGCATAAATTGTTTATTCGAGGGTATTCTACTATTCAGCATCCGCACAAACCTGATGTGACTGAAAGACGTAAAAAAATATTTTATGATCGTTACATCAATGGTCTGTCGATTTATTTAACTTCTCAAAGAAATAATACTAGTGAAGAATCTGTCAAACTAGAATCAAACAAGATTATCATCCAATTTGCTTCAGCATTAGAACTGGTTGCTTTTAAGTAGCCAGTTTTTACACTTTTTATACCTTTTTATTACCCATTTGGTTTCCATTTTATACCTTTTTTATACCAATCATTTACCTGTTAAACGTTGTATTATGATAGTGTCGAAAGATTAGGAAACAGGACTTCGACAAATAAACGAAGGGAGGAAATCTCCCTCATCGGGTT
>NZ_QPTY01000117.1:0-548 GCF_005236045.1 Enterococcus sp. VV15 | reverse complement strand
GGAACAACTTTGGCTGCCGGCGCTCTATTCTTTATGGGTACATCTGCACATGCGGACGAAGCTTATACCGTTCAATCAGGTGATACACTATCAACGATTTCTCAAAAATACGTTGGTGACAACTCCTTGATCCAAACTATTGCAGAACATAATTCGATTTCAAATATTAACCTGATCTATTCAGGTCAACAATTAACGATCCCTACAGGAGACCAAGCAGCAGTTGCAGAAACAACTTACTCTGCACCTCAAGAAACACAAGCACAACCAGCTGCCGCACCTGTCCAACAAGAAGCAGTTCAATCTGCTCCTGCAGAAGCAGCACAACCTGTTGTGACTGAAACTGCAGCACCAGCTACAAGCACAAACTCAGCGAAAGAATGGATCGCTCAAAGAGAATCAAGCGGTTCTTACACAGCAACTAATGGCCGTTACATCGGACGTTATCAATTAGATGCTTCATACTTGAATGGTGACTACTCTGCTGCTAATCAAGAACGTGTAGCCGATCAATATGTTACTTCACGTTATGGTTCATGGGATGCTGC
>NZ_QPTY01000116.1:0-552 GCF_005236045.1 Enterococcus sp. VV15 | reverse complement strand
TCGTAGGTTCGAGTCCTACAGGGTACATAAATTAAGTCAAGTCAGATTATTAGGAATTAAATAAAATAAGTGGTACATTTAGTTGCAAATAATATTGACTGCATCATTAGTATCATGCTAAACTAATATTAGCTCAACTCCCATGTTGTAGAAGGAGTTTCTAAAAGCGTATCTCGTCTAAGAGATATGCTTTTTGCTTGTTTATACTTTGTATCTTTCATAGTCTTTTATTTTTTTTGCTAAAGTATGGTCATATTCAATATAAAATGAAGTAACTAATAATATATAATCTCTTCTGACTTCTAGTACAATAAGGAATCTATCTTTGTCATTTAATAAATGTAACCTATTTCCTTTTATATATATCTTCAAACAATTGAGTCCACATACTATTGGATGGTTAGTCATTATAGTTGGTTTAATCCAACACAATCGTTCACATCTTCTTAAATCAGGTGTTCTTTCACCATCTTTATTCCATTCTTTGCAAGTAAAATGATAAAAAGATTCTTCTTTTTCTAAATAACGAGGATGGGACCTCATAGTGATTTT
>NZ_QPTY01000115.1:0-586 GCF_005236045.1 Enterococcus sp. VV15 | reverse complement strand
GAAAATATATTAAGTTTGATCAATGAGAGACCGGTAAAACATTGTATAGTATTTTACACAGGATTATGGACTTGACTCTTTTTTTTCAAATTTTCTATAACTTCTCTATATTCTAGTTTTTATTCTAGTTTTTCATCCATTGACAGCAATAATTCTATGAAATATTCAACTCTAATTGTAAAATTTTTTTGGTTTAATTGCTTTTCAAAATACATATTGTTTTCCTCAATATAATTTTCTAATTCTATATACAAAATAGGATCATTTATACTCATAGTAACTTTGTGATTTGATTTATCAAAATGTGCAAATTGCACTAAAGCTAAAAGATTCTCTTTCCATTCTTGATTTTCAGAAGGGTAAACTAATTCTTTTTTTACTACCATTTTGTAGTTCACTTAGTGCTTCATAATAAAATTTAAAAAAAAGTAAGTCAATCTCTGATTTCGAAGCTAAGCCAAAATTCTTGTTATAATATAGTTGACAAATTTCATCAAAATACTTTATTTAGTCAAGTCCATAATCCTGTGTAAAATACTATACAATGTTTTACCGGTCTCTCATTGATCAAACTTAATATATTTTC
>NZ_QPTY01000114.1:0-593 GCF_005236045.1 Enterococcus sp. VV15 | reverse complement strand
TCAGATGTTGCAACCGTACTTGGCTTGAACAAATACAAATCTCCTTATCAATTGTGGCTTGAGAAAACGGGTCAAATTGAATTGAAAGATTCAGAGAGCGAACCAGCTTATTGGGGCAATGTTTTAGAAGAAGTTGTTGCCAAAGAATTTCAAGAACGAACAGGCAAAAAAGTCCGTAGAAGAAATCAAGTGTTTGAACATCCGTTACATCCATTTTTAAGAGCCAATATCGACCGTGATGTAGTAGGAGAAAATGCCATTCTTGAATGTAAAACAGCGAATCAATTTCTTAGCAAAGAGTGGGAAGGGGAAGAAGTTCCACTCAGTTATTTGTGCCAAGTGCAACACTATATGAATGTTTTGAACAAGGATTATTGTTATATCGCTGTGTTGATCGGTGGACAAAAATTTATTTGGAAACGAGTTGAACGAGATCAAGAACTGATTGACATCATCACAGAACGGTTAGTTGATTTTTGGGAAACAAATATTATTGGCGGAGAAGAGCCACTGATTGACGGAAGTAAAGCAACGTCAGATTTTCTAAAAGAGCGTTATTCGGAATTAGATTCAACTGAAATTATGCTTCATGC
>NZ_QPTY01000113.1:0-610 GCF_005236045.1 Enterococcus sp. VV15 | reverse complement strand
TGAAGAAAGTGATGACACATGGTCCATCTTCTTTGAATACTTAAAAGAACGCGGCCTAAAGGGGACAGAACTCATCATTTCTGATGCCCATAAAGGCCTAGTGTCTGCGATTCGTAAGTCATTTACCAACGCAAGTTGGCAGAGATGCCAGGTCCATTTTTTAAGAAACATCTTCAGTTCTATTCCAAAAAAGAATTCAAAACCGTTTAGAGAAGCAGTAAAAGCGATCTTTAAGTTTACGGATATTGAACTCGCTCGAACAGCTAAGAATGCCTTAGTCGGTGAATATATCGACCAGCCTAAATATACAAAAGCCTGCGAAATATTGGATAATGGCTTCGAAGATGCCTTTCAATACACGGTTATCGGAAATAGTCATAATCGGCTAAAAAGCACCAACCTTCTTGAACGACTGAACCAGGAAGTCCGCAGAAGAGAAAAGATTATTCGGATTTTTCCCAACCGAACGTCTGCCAATCGATTAATTGGAGCTGTCCTTATGGACCTTCATGACGAATGGCTCAGTTCTACAAGAAAATATATTAAGTTTGATCAATGAGAGACCGGTAAAACATTGTATAGTATTTTACACAGGATTATGGACTTGACT
>NZ_QPTY01000112.1:0-693 GCF_005236045.1 Enterococcus sp. VV15 | reverse complement strand
TTGTGGTTAAAAACATTGTACCGTAAAAGGGCTGTTACATGGCCTTTTATCTTTTACACAATTATATGGACTTTATCTAAATAAATCATTCCTCCTACACTACTATTCAAAAAGGAAACAATTTCTGCTTTCAGTTGATTAACCTTTTTAGGAATGTCTTCTTTATATTCAATATTATTATCCTAACTAAGTTTCTCCAATTGTATTCCTCCTATGAAATTAAATGATACAGTTCTTAAGATTCATATTATTTCTAATATAATTTATAATTTTATTTTTTAGAAATATGAATAAGCAAGTTTAATAAAGGTATAGAAAAAATGATTCACTTACCTATTCGTTCAATTTTTCGTCCGGTCGCTTGCCTCCTGTCATTTCAACACTTATTACTTATCGTCCAGTTTTTCGTCCTGCCTCAAAAATATATTTTTCATGGACGTCAGTACTACATATTTTTTCCAAAAAAGATAAATTGTTAAATATCTCTGTCACACACTTCCTTTTCTATTTATATTCCATCGTAGTAATGCTCACAATCTATTCTTTCAATTACTTTATTTATATTTTTTATGATGATTTTTCTGCTTTATTTTTTATATTTCGCTATCTCTCAACCGATAAAGTCCATATAATTGTGTAAAAGATAAAAGGCCATGTAACAGCCCTTTTACGGTACAATGTTTTTAACCACAA
>NZ_QPTY01000111.1:0-723 GCF_005236045.1 Enterococcus sp. VV15 | reverse complement strand
CTTTCTTCATTTTGAATCATGAAGCCAATGATTTCACGGTCGCCACCTTCTGTTATCCCGATCGCAATATGGCAGCTTTTAGAAAGCACTCGATGGTCCTCACGGACTTTTATGTAGAGAACATCAGTCATCAGATAAGGATAATTCGTACCTGAGAGTGAACGGTTCTGCCATTCGTTGACCATCGGGTCTAACTGCTCAGTCAGGCTAGAAACAAAAGATTTCGATACAGATTTTCCACATAGCTCTTCAACAATCTTTGAAACTTTACGTGTCGAAACGCCCGAAACATACATCTCAAGCATTGAAGCGAGCAGTGCCTTTTCATTTCGCTGATAACGCTCAAACACCGTCGGTGAAAATTCACCATCACGTGTTCTAGGCACTTTTAATTCGAGTGTACCCACACGAGTCGTAAAGTCTCGCTCATAATAGCCATTTCTTTGACTCTGACGACTTTCTGAACGTTCATAGTCATCGGCTTGAATATATTCTGTTCGTTGATTTTCCATCAATTGGTTGAAAACAGTGGTTAAAATATTTTTAGAAACATCATCTTTTACCGAATGTTCAATAATACTTTGAACCTCTTCGTTGTTCAGTGTAAAATGTACTTGGGTCATGTAACGTCCTCCTGGGTATGTTTTTGTGGTTAAAAACATTGTACCGTAAAAGGGCTGTTACATGGCCTTTTATCTTTTACACAATTATATGGACTTTATC
>NZ_QPTY01000110.1:0-738 GCF_005236045.1 Enterococcus sp. VV15 | reverse complement strand
TCCTCCAACAACTCAGGATTCTCATATATATTTCCGATGACTTCGTATTCATACCCAGCCTCATTACGCTTGAATACTCTATATTCCATTCCACTAGCTAATGATTTACAAATCAACCCAGAATGAAACTCGGATTCTTGTACAATCGTTTTTTCATTAACTAAATGATTAAAACCATTACTTACATTGACAAGTACTATATCCCCCTCAAATATCTCCACACCATTCTTATCCTTCAGAGTGGTAGATTGCATGAGGATTGAAGCTATTTTGGGAAAACCATAGTCATTGGGATAATCTATATCAATATCAAGCACACTTATACCATCATCATTCATTTCAAAACAAACTCCTGTCGTGCTAGGATAAATCATTCTGTCTTTTTCTCTATCCCACGCTCGAAACTTCGGTATCATTTGCTGTCCTCTTTCTGTAACTCACCGTAAATTGAACATCTACGGCGAATGGCTTTTACTCTGCGTTCATTTTCGATGGTGGGCCGAATTTCGTATGCTCTTTTTGCCATTTTCAATTGATTCCTAGCACCTCTTAACGCATCTGAATAGATTTCTTTTGGCATCATCATTCACTGTCCTCCATATATTCGTCTAGTATCTCTCTATACTTCTCTACAAATTTGAAACGATCTTGATGAAGCTTCTGACTCCAGTGTGTTTGCTTATCCAGCTCACGCATTTGTTCAAAACCTTTTTGAATTTCGTTGTAATAAAATTCAAT
>NZ_QPTY01000010.1:0-72979 GCF_005236045.1 Enterococcus sp. VV15 | reverse complement strand
TTGTGGTTAAAAACATTGTACCGTAAAAGGGCTGTTACATGGCCTTTTATCTTTTACACAATTATATGGACTTTATCCTATTTTACTAATACTAAATCTATGTATAATTTCCATAGGACCTTCTTATACAAAAAATCAATTATTTTCGAATGAAAAGAATAAACTGAAACCTATTCTTTTTACTATGCTTTTATCTCTGTCTAGTCTTTTTTTGTCAAATACTAGTTTAGATACTTATCTTACATCAGGAATATTTTCTAGTGTCCTATTAGTAATTATGAATACTATTTATATAAGGAGAATGGTTTATGAAAAATGTTAAACAAGTCTTTTATCAATCTATTGCAAATGTGGGACTATCTTTATTTAATCAATCAAAGAAAAATTGTTGTTTTCTTGCCACTTATGAGCCAAAGATCAATAATGATTTAAAAAAAATAGCTACAAAAGAAAAATAGTTGAGAAAAATTTCTCAACTATTTTTTTGATAAAAGATACCTTATATTTTCCTGTACATAAAAAATTAAAACCAAACTTATCTTTTGTAAAATTAAACTTTACTTTTATAAAATAATACTTTACAATGATACTGGAGGTGATAAGATGAAAAAGGACTTTGGAGATTCAATAGATAATAAAGTATATGAGTTCAGAGTTTTGGCGAAATTATCGCAACAAGAACTTGCAAAAAAAGTAGGAGTCTCCAAACAGACAATTTTTGTGATGGAAAAAGGCAACTATCTCCCTTCAATGCTACTCGCCTTTCGTCTAGCAAAAATCTTTGATGTTGATATTAACGATTTATTCAAGTATAAGGAAGGAGAAAATAATTTTGAAGATTAAATCTATATAAGATATACCCAATGCTGTTTTCTATCCTCTAAAAAATTGGGCAACAAGCTCAACCAATAATTGGAATATTCTAATAGGAGCTGGAATATTTTTATTAGTCCTAGGAGGAGTTTTAATTTGGTCATACTCGAAAAAAATTGGTAGGGAGGATGAGTACTCACAAAAAATTTATTATAGAGCTTGTATATCGATGCTTCTTACAATTGTTTTCTGCGATATAGTATTCCCAAAAACATACATGTGGAATCAATTCTTTTTATTTAAATATGCTCTTGCTTTTACAATTTCTGGTATTAGCATGGCTATCAATTATCGTAAAGACTTTATATAACGAATCTTTATTCATCATGTAAATATTTTCTCAAATACAAATCAAATAGACTGTGAAATAGCTCTCTGAAAAAAAGCACCAGAAATGACGATTCATTCGTCATTTCTGGTGCTTTTTAGGTAAGAGGACGCTCGTACTTTAAATCATTCAATCCACGAAAGAACCAAAATCATGCGTATAAATTGTAACATGAATGAACATCATAACTTCTTATATTCAAAAAGAAGATAAGCCCACTTGGTTTATTGTCAGAGGCAATAATTATCCATTTTCCATTTTCACGTAATCTTAGACTATACTCAAAGTGTCTTATTACTTTTGACAAATTATCAAGATATTTCACATTAAATTTCGCTTGAATCTCTTTTCCTTTTTTTGTGTAAAAATTGGGTTGCTTAATTCTACAAATTTTAGATAAAAATTTTACTGATCGAACTTCAGAACTAGTAGGAATATCCGTTTCAGCGCCTGTAATCTCATTGGTTCCTTCCAATGGTGACACTTTAAAGGTTAAGTCGTTGAAACCCGTTTTGGCAGTGCCAGCAACCGATCCGACAAATTTGAAGAAATCAAAGCCAAAGCGGATCACTTGTTCCTTTGCCGTAACATCTCGGTTAATCACGGCTTTGAATTGGCATTTGGGATGATTACCAATTGATTTCCATTCACAGGATAATCAATATTTGCGGTATTTTCCACAACCTCATCGAACTCTGACAAATTCAGATTATTCGTATCCGTTGCGGTTGTCGATTGTCCTAAAACTGTTTTGACTGTGGAATTATGGAAGCTTGGTTTCTTCTGATAATCGGCAATGGCTTGATTGATTTTTGTCTCAATGGCTGCGATGTTTACAACACTGCCATCTGGATGCTTCATAGAGTGAAGAGTGTATCCATTGACTTCTTGCCAGATCATCTTTTGAGCAACCATTTGTGTATCAATGTCTGTACCGGCTTTTTTCCATAACACTGAAACTAATTTCGCTTTCTCCGACATATCAGGCAATGGATTTTTCTCATAACCAGGCGTGAACTCATTGTAAATTGGCACTCCTGGTTCAATACAGAAAATATCTTGGTTCTCCCCATTATAGATAGCATAGTGAGGAACAGTTACCTCAGATAATGTTCGACCATCACTGAACGTACCTTCAACCGCATATAAATGTGACAAATCGCAGTGCACAGTCACTGTTTGCGGATGAGTAATCTCATCGGCAAAGGCAATCGTAGGACCAATCGCTCCGCCAATTGTTTGACCCAACAGAGCTAAAGTCGCAAATGATCGCCAATTTTTAAATCTCGGCTTTTTCATAAAATAAAATCTCCTTTCGTTTTTGGGTAATAAAAAAAGACGTTCAAATTTTTAGTTTTGAACACCTTTTTAAGCTTGATACTATTAACTTTTCTTTCGAGATAAATTGTCTCTTTGTTTATAAATTTTGATTTTCCGATAATCAAATCCAATTTCTTCCATTAATTCCTCCCAAGATTTGTTTGTCCTTCTCAATATTGTGATCGCTGACGGAAGTTTATCTGACCTTGATAACTTACGGAATTTCGTCATTGATAAATCTTCTTCAAGTCCCAATCGAATAATTTCTTCTCTTAGCTCCATCAATAACTGAAAGTCAGTTAATAAATTTTTCTGTTCCTTTTTTCTAAACAGCGGCCGTACATCACCAACTATTTTTTTCAACGTACTTAAAGAAGGAACATCTCTACCAACTGATTTGGTTTCGTAATTTCGCTGTGAACGAATTTTTTCATCACTTATAAAGCTTTCTACTATTTCCATCAATTTGTCTTCTGGCATCTTAGCCCATTTTCCATAATCATTTTTTTCAAGGCCAATACTCTCTAGCAAGTTATCCCATGATCCATATTTTTGATTAATAAACCACATACTTGGTGCAGAATTTGGATTCTCTGATAATTTTTTCTGGTACTGACGACTAGATTTTATTCCGTATTTTTCGATGAATTGATTAATTAACAAAATTAGCTTGAGGTCACTCAAATTTTTCCATACGATTCGTCCATCATCTTGCTTCACGATAAAAACTCCTAAGAATTATTTAGATAGAAACCTATCACATCAACTTTTTAGTAGAAAAGTACATGTTTTGTCTTTTTTGAAAAAAGTCAACCTTTTTAGTAACTCGGGTTCAAAAGTTGCTAAATTCGGTAAATGTTTTGGTATTTTTCGTATTAAATTTGCAGTCAGACTGACTACTAAATTTTGCCCTATTTTGACGACACTGATAGTCAATATCGGACAATCTAGGACATTTTAGGGGAATATGAGTGAAAAATGGTCCAAAACAGCCAAAAATGGCATAAAACTGTGATAGAGAAAAAAGAAAAAGCCCTTGATATACAAGGACTTTTCACAAATTTCAGATTTCCAAGGAAGTTTTCCGTGTTTATCTTCTAATTTCTTTGATACGAGCTGCTTTTCCGTGTAATGCTCGTAAGTAGTACAATTTTGCACGACGTACTTTACCGTAACGAACAACTTCGATTTTTGCAACACGTGGTGTATGCAATGGGAATGTACGTTCAACGCCCACTCCGTTAGAAACTTTACGTACTGTATAAGTTTCGCTGATTCCAGCACCACGGCGTTTGATTACAACACCTTCAAATAACTGGATACGTTCACGTGTACCTTCGACAACTTTCGCATGAACACGTACAGTGTCACCAGGGCGGAAAGCTGGAATGTCAGAACGTAATTGTTCTTTTGTTAATTCTTCGATTAATGGATTCATTGATCTTTTCTCCTTATTCCAAACATTCGTATGAGCTTTTTCTCACAGCGGAACATCGTAATAGTTAAGTGCTTTGCACTCACCATAAAATACTAACATATTACGATTTTCATGTAAAGGATAATTTTATTTTTTCCCAGCTATATCTGCTATTCGTTTTCTTCTTGTTTGATTTCTTCTAAGAATTTGAGCATTTGTGGCGTCATTTCTAGCTGTTCCAATAAATCTGGACGGCGCAGATAAGTTCTTCTTAGTGATTCTTTTAATTGCCATTCTTCAATCAACTTGTGGTTGCCGTTTGTCAAAACTTCAGGTACTTTCATTCCTTTGTATTCTGCTGGGCGAGTATATTGTGGATGTTCCAGTAGACCGGTTGAATAAGAATCCGTTTGAGCAGAAGTCTGGTTTCCTAAGACATCTGGCAATAGCCGTACCGTAGCATCGATCATTACCATCGCACCTAGCTCGCCTCCGGTCAATACATAATCGCCTAATGACACTTCATCTGTGACTAGACTTCTGATCCGTTCATCATAGCCTTCATAGTGACCACAGATAAATACTAAATGTTCTTCTTGTGAAAATTCTTCGGCCATCTTTTGATCGAATTGTTTTCCTGCCGGATCTAATAAGATCACTCTTTTTTTTATTTCCGGTGCAGCTTCCTCAATTGCTTTGATATTGTCATAGATCGGTTGGACTTTTAGTAGCATTCCTGCCCCACCACCATAGGGATAATCATCGACGGTCTGATGTTTATTGTCTGAATAATCTCTAAAGTTTGAGATATCGATATCCAATAATCCTTTATTGACTGCTTTTCCAATGATCGATTCACCCATTGGTCCTTCAAACATTCGCGGAAATAATGTTAATACATCAATTTTCATCGTCAATCAGTCCTTCAGGGATTTCTACGCGTACAATACCATTTTTCGTATCTACTTCTTTAACAACCGAATCGATATAAGGTAACAATATATCTTTTTTCTTTTGACGTTGGACGACCCAGACATCATTTGCTCCTGGTGAAAGGATTTCTTTGATTTTACCTAACTCTGTTCCGTCTTCATCGATAACAGTTGCTCCAATGATTTCATGGTAGTAAAATTCATTTTCTTCCAACTCTATTGTATTTTCTTTTGACACTTTAAGTATTCCATCGCGATATTTTTCTACGTCATTGATCGATGGATGACCTTCAAAACTTACGATATCAAAATTTTTGTGTTTTCGGTGGCTTTTGACAGTTAATTCGATTGGTGCTTTTTTTTCTTGAAACAAGGTCAGTACTGCACCTTTTTTATATCTTTCTTCAGGAAAATCCGTTGTTGAGATGACACGGACTTCGCCTTTTATCCCTTGAGTATTGACAATTTTTCCTACATTTAAATATTCAGTCAACTTGTATCCCCTTTTCCTTTTCTTATGCAACGTTTATCCGTTTTTTCATTCTGTATAAAAAACAACGTATTACGTATCTGTTTTATTTTAGCATGTGGTTATAGGCAATTCTACCCTTCTTTTTACTTTCGTCATGTCCAAGATCATAAATTGGCATTTAATTCATTGAAACAGCCATTTCTAGGGCGGCTAATGCGTCTTGATGTGTGACCGTAAAGACATGATTCGGTTCTTGCCAAATGACCTGTGTAGCTTGATTGGATGAATCATTCATATCGACTATGATTTTCCCATATTTTTCAGGTGCCGGTAGAGTGGCCTTTTCTAAATAATTGACGATTTTTTTCGCTAAAGGTAGTGGATCTTGTCCTTCGATGTTGCTTGATCGTACTCTGATACGCCAGTTTCCTTCTTGCCATTCAAGATAATTTGAACCAGCTGCCCCTTGTTGATAGGCAATGATTTGATGACCGAGATCGACTTTTTGCCCATTCTTATCAATCGTAAAAGGTTGTAACACATTGATAGTTTCTTGGCTTGAAGCAAATCCGTATTGATAAAGATAAGTGGCGAACGGTGTTTCTTGATTCAACGCTTGTGCGTTTAGCACACAAGTTTTTCTGGCAAAGCATAGTAGAGGACCGTGTCTCCTTGCTTTGATTGTGCTGCAGCGAGATTTAGATTCCCTGAAGAAATCGGGATGACCTGTGGCATTGGTAGCGTTGGCTGTTCGGCTTTCAATTGCTCAAAGGCGGTCTTCGGGGTCTGATTCGTTTCTGTCGTTGCGTTTGAATTTTGTTTATTCTTTTGTGTGGTACTTTCTCCCACTTTAGATGTTCCTGTAGTCATCTGTGTAACTTGAGAATGGCTTTGGCCCTTCTCTTGATTTTCTTGTTTTTGTGCTGTTCGATCAGCTGAGGTTTGACAAGCGCCTAAAAACAGGATAGCTGGTATAGCGATCCACCATTTTTTCATATGTATTTCCTCCTCTTTACTTTAAGAATACGCTCTCTGTAGTCTTTTGCCAATCAAAACCATGTATAATAAAAAAGCTGTTTCGCATGAACGAAACAGCTTTTGATTATTCCTTATTATCGACGATATTCAAACGCACTTTTTTTGGTGCATTTAGCCGCACACCATAGACGATCGTCCGGATTGCTTTTGCAACTCGGCCTTGTTTGCCAATGATACGACCAATATCTTCGGGAGCCACGGTTAGATTGTATTCGTAAAAATCATTTGATTCAACGACTTCTAACTGGACCTGTTCAGGATGAGTGACTAACGGACGAACGATTGTTAAGACTAATTCGCTTAAATCTTTCATATCCGATCACCTTATTTCTTTGAAAATTTAGCTTCGTGGTGTTTTTGCATAACGCCTTCTTTTGAAAGGATGTTACGTACTGTATCAGAAGGTTGCGCACCTTTAGATAACCAGTTAAGAACTAAATCTTCTTTTAAAACTACTTCTGCAGGATCTTTCAAAGGATTGTAAGTACCTACAGTTTCGATGAAACGTCCATCACGAGGAGAACGTGAATCAGCTACTACGATACGGTAAAAAGGACTCTTTTTAGAACCCATACGTTTTAAACGGATTTTAACTGCCATTATATATTTCCACCTCCATTGTTTTATTCACAAGATGTAGTGTAACAGTTTTTTTTTACCCTGTAAAGCTTTTTTTCTTTACAGGTGTATTTTTTTAAAATTCTTTCTTCTTGAAAACAGAAATTCCTACCATCGTGAATAAATAAATAGGTATGATCCTAACAGTAAACGACAAATAATAAGCGCTGAAAAACACGTACTTCCTATTTTTTTACTTCTGCGCTCAAATAATAAGGTGTCTATCATTCAAGAGCTGAAAATGATACAAGTATAAACTAGCCACACTACACCCGCTAGACCCTAAGACAACCTAACTTAGAAACAACACTAATGAAGAGAGTCAGGAGAACTATAGATCCAAATCTCCATAAATAACAATGACTACTGGCCTAATGACGAGATGACTTGCATTGTTTTAGTAATAAAAAATCAACTTTGGAATCATATCACAAACTCGATTTGTTTTTTTGCTGATAAAAATACTGACGCGTGCCCCCAATGATCATCACTCCAACTACCAGTAACAAACGAATAACGAAACTTGGCTTTTTAACTCACCTGTCTTGGGATACATTTTGATTGCGGTCTTTC
Source organism: Enterococcus sp. VV15 (assembly GCF_005236045.1). NCBI lineage: Bacteria > Bacillati > Bacillota > Bacilli > Lactobacillales > Enterococcaceae > Enterococcus > Enterococcus sp. VV15. Next base: position 65,408 of record NZ_QPTY01000010.1, on the reverse strand, counting down.
CCCCAATGACTCCCCCTTGATTTGCCGGATTCTTATCTGGAGTGATACCTGCAAAAGCAATGGAGTCCACCTTGTAGCCAGCTGAATTTGTTGCGGATATTACCGATGAAAGCTGAGAATTTTTATTATAGAAAACTAAAACGTTAATGTCATATATCTGCTCTTGTGCTTGGATCAAGTTCTTTTCAACTGGTGCAAAAGTATAGTGGTAGTTGCCTGGTTTGAAAAATGCAAAGTGTAGCGTCAAGCTTTGATCATCGCTGATGGAAAATAATCCATTTTCCGCTTCTGCCGGATAATTTGCATTTTCATCCTGCGTAGAAAGTCGATAGTTGATTGTTTTCCCTTTAACATTTTGCTGAATCAAAACTGGGAGAGTTACTTCTTCACTTGCGAATACATCTGGCGTTAAAAGAAACACACTTAAAAGTCCTAAAATCCCTATCAGTAAAGCATTAATTCGTTTTATTTAAGAATTGACCTATGTCTGACTGTCAGAGAGCAAAAAATCCACTTAAATGTTTCACAAAGAAGAAGAGAACTTGAGGCTCTCTTTTTTTTCGTATGTGGGTTCAATTCCTCAACTGCAACTGATAAAACGATTTCGCCATCATTCAAAAATACAACCTCATTATTGCTTTGTTCCACATTAGCTAAAACATGTGTGGAAAAAACGTCTTTTGTTCTTTTTCTCACAACAAACTGGTGAAGATTTCTCTACGGTCAATCAGATCAAATGATAAAGTAGGTTCATCCCAAAACAATAATTTAAACTCATTCACCAGTGTTTGTGTGACGTCTAGCCGTTGCTTTATTTCTATTGAGAAAGTTTCTCTTATCAACTTGATGGTATACATTACTGCTGATAGTTTCAACATTTTTTGAGTGTGGGAAAAATCTAAAAAATCAGTTTTGCTACAGACTCTCGAATAAACGGCATCCAAAAGTCAGGTTTTTCGGAAATTCCAAAAAAACAAGCAATACAAAAAACATATTGTTCGTTTTTCTCTCTAATTTCTCAAACCTAAACGACTTTTGTCTCGACCTCGTGAGTTTTCCACATAAAGGAGCATTTCATCTAAGAAATTGAAACCAAAAGTACTATTCAATACTTTTTAGCCAACCGTTGACTTTTTATAGCCAAGGGTTATTATTTGCTCCAGTTACTTATTTTTTGTAAGATAAATATAGAAAGATAAAGGGAGGAATTATTGATGACTAAAAAAATTGGTTTCTTTGTAGGAAGCTTAAGAAAAGATTCATACAATAAAAAAGTTGCAGAGGCTTTTGCAAAATTATTACCTGAAGGATATGAAAGTGTCTTTGTAAAAATTGATGATCTGCCTTTTTATGATGAAGATCTTGAAACACCTGAAAATGCCCCAGCGGAATGGACGCGTTTCCGTGAGGAAGTAAAAGATTTAGCTGGCGTTGTTTTTGTGACACCTGAATACAATCGATCTGTTCCTGCTGTTCTAAAAAATGCTTTAGACGTTGGTTCTCGTCCTTATGGCCATAGTGTTTGGGATAACAAACCTGGACTAGTTGTTACTGCTTCACCTGGTGGTATCGGCGGTTTTGGTGCGAACCATCATCTACGCCAATCATTGGTATTCTTAAATGTGCCAACATTACAACAACCAGAAGCGTATATCGGCAATATCGCTAACCTAGTTGATGAAAATGGTAACGTAGTTGAAGGTACTTTGAACTTCTTCCAAACAATTTTAGATGCGTATTTAGCTTTTGCTAATAAATTAGCTGATTAATATTATTTACTAGCAGTTTGACTAGACCCATGCCAACATTCATGCTTATCACAAAGGCTGGATGCGATAAAAGCCACATAATCACAGAATAGTTGAGGAACCACGTTCGATCGTTTTCACGATACTCCTCCTATTCCTATGATTATGTGGTCTTTTTGTTCTATAAATACTCGTGAAATGGCGTTCGAGACAAAAGTCGTTTAGGTTTGAGAAATTAGAGAGAAAAACGAACAATACGTTTTTTGTATTGCTTGTTTTTTTGGAATTTCCGAAAAACCTGACTTTTGGATGCCGTTTATTCGAGAGCCTGTAGCAAAACTGATTTTTAGATTTATCCCACATTCGCTACTGGTTTTTGATATAGTGTAGTTCGATGAATTCACCAAACCGTTGGCTATCAGTCAGTTTTAGCCGTTCTTCATACTTTCCTTCTTGAAACAGGCGAATGCCGTTTCCTAAAAGCACTGGAGCAATTTGAATATACCATTCATCAATCAGCTGATGTTCAATCAACGGTCTTAATAATGTACCACCACCAACCACCCAGACAGTTGTGTCAGGATTATTTTTCAATTGTTCAACAACTTCTACTGGGTCTTCGTGCACAACCGTTGCATCTTCTAATTTCAGTTCCTTGTTTGAGGAAAAAACGATGTTGCGCTTATCTGGATAAAGCGTATCCGTTCCCAAGTATTTTTTGGCTTCCTCATATGTCCTTCTTCCCATGACCGTCACATCTATCTGCTTATAGAAAGCTTCATACGTCATACCGATGCCTGTTGGAGTATCGAAGAGCCATTGCAGGCTGTCCTCTTTTGTCGCGAGATAGCCATCTAGACTAACCGCACCATAAAATAGTATTCTCCCCATCTTCTTCCTCCTCTACTCCTTGCGTGCTACTTCCTGTTTTCTAAAACAACCATCCACATGGTCATTGATGATGCCAACAGCTTCTAAGAACGCATAGAGCGTTGTGCTACCGATAAATTTAAACCCTCTTTTTTTCAACTCTTTTGCCAGTTTGTCAGATAACGGGCTAGTCGTTGGAATATCTGCTTGTTCAAGATAAGAAAGATTGATCACTTTCTGATCCGTGAATCCCCATAGATAGTCTGAGAAGCTACCAAATTCCGCTTGGATTTGTTGAACAGCTTTTGCATTAGCAATGGCTGCTTCGATCTTACGACGATTGCGAATGATTCCTTTGTTTTCCATCAATTCATTGATCTTATCTTCTTGGTATCGTGCTACTTTTTCAATAGCAAATGAATCATACGCCTCATCAAATGCTTCGCTTTTATTGAGGATTGTCTGCCAGCTCAGCCCCGCCTGATTGATATCTAACATCAATTTGCGAAAAAGCCTCTGGTCGTCATATTCAGGAACACCCCAAACGGTATCATGATATATCCGCATACTTTCTGTCTGTTCACTCCATGCACATCTTTTTTTCACTAGGTTCACCTCTAATTCTATTTTTTATAAAAAAAGAGAGGACCACGTGGTGATCCTATCACTCTGAAGTCCTTCTTCTCTACTATTAATTACGTTTATTTACGTTTTTTCTTTTTCTTTTTGTTTTTCTTGATCATACGGTTCATCGCCATTTTACCAAGTTTTCCTTTGACGCCCGTGCCAAACATTTGGTCCATGCCAGGAATATTCATATCTCCTTTAGACATTTGCTGCATCATTTTACGTGATTCTTTGAATTGTTTGATCATACGATTGACTTCGACCACACTATTCCCTGAACCTGCGGCGATCCGTCTACGGCGGCTTGGATTCAATAGATCAGGGTTTTCTCTTTCAGCTGGTGTCATTGAATAAACCATTGCTTTTTTGCGTTCCACATCTTTAGGATCGACTTTGACATTTTCAATACCAGGTACTTGATTCATTCCTGGGATCATTTTGATGATATCTTCCAGAGGACCCATGCCCATCACTTGATCCAATTGTTCGATAAAATCATTGAAATCAAATGAGTTTTCCCTCATTTTCTTTGCAAGTTCTTCCGCTTTTTTCTCATCATAGTCCTGTTGCGCTTTTTCGATCAGCGTCAACATGTCACCCATTCCAAGGATACGGCTTGCCATACGGTCTGGATGGAAGACTTCTAAATCAGTTAATTTTTCTCCAGAACCAACAAATTTGATTGGCGCCCCAGTCACTGAACGGATCGAAAGTGCCGCACCACCACGAGTATCACCATCTAATTTGGTGATGACTACCCCAGTGATCCCTAATTGCTGATTGAAACTATCTGCTACATTGACAGCATCTTGACCAGTCATCGCATCGACAACCAATAAAATTTCATTTGGCTGAGTTAGTTCTTTGATTTGCTTCAATTCATCCATCAACGTTTCATCAATATGCAAACGTCCGGCCGTATCGATCAAGACATAATCATTTTTCTTTTCTTTAGCTACTTCCATCCCTTGACGGACGATCTCGACTGGACTGACATCTGTGCCCATATCAAATACCGGCACATCTAATTGTTGGCCTAACACTTTTAATTGATCGATCGCTGCTGGACGATACACGTCTCCTGCAATCAGTAATGGACGTGCATTTTCATTTTTCTTTAAATAATTGGCTAATTTACCGGTAAAAGTCGTTTTCCCAGCCCCTTGGAGACCAGCCATCATGATAACTGTAGGGATCTTAGGCGACTTGTTCAATTCCACTGTTTCTGAGCCCAGAGTGATCGTTAATTCCTCATCAACGATCTTAACGATTTGTTGTGCGGGTGACAGACTTTCCAACACTTCTGCGCCAACTGCGCGTTCTCTTACTCGTTTAGTAAAATCTTTTACTACTTGTAAGTTGACATCGGCTTCCAGCAAAGCAAGGCGGATTTCCCGCATCATTTCTTTGACGTCAGCTTCTGATACTTTTCCTTTTTTTCTTAATTTACTCATCGCCTGTTGCAGGCGCTCTGTTAAATTCTCAAATGCCATATTTTCTTCATTCCTTTATTCTTCGATTTCTTGGATCTGTTTGATCAAATCAAGAAGGGTCTCATCTTTTGGATAAGTTTCCTTCACATAAGTAGTCATTTTTTCTAAAATTTGTTCACGAACGATATAATCAGAAAAAAGATGCAACTTTTTTTCATAATCTTCTAAAATTTTACTTGTCCGTTTGATATTATCATAAACGGCTTGGCGACTCACTTCATACTCTTCCGCTATTTCTCCTAATGAAAAATCATCTGCATAATATAATTCCATATAGTTCATTTGCTTTTCGGTTAGAAGGGTGGAATAAAATTCAAAAAGTGCATTCATTCGGTTCGTTTTCTCGATTTCCATTCGATTCACCTCGCATTTCCAACCATTCTTCATCTGAGAGTACGGTCATTTGTTGTTGGATAAAATAGGCAGTCGCTACCCCCATGCCTTCTTCAAGAGTTCCAGTAAAACAACCATCATAAATAAGATGGACCCCGCATGAAGGACTTTTCGCTTTCATTATGACGGTATCTATTTTATGTTCACGTAATTTTTGATAGGCTTTAACTGCACCTTCTTGATAGGCCTTTGTCACATCTTCACCTGTCACCGTCACAACCTTAGCGTGACCGTGCCAAACAGCTGCGCCATCGCCACCGACAATTTCTGCAGGAGGTCTCGGTGTAGGCAATCCACCAATCACTTCTGGACAAACCATGATCGCTTTTCCTTCATCTACCAGTTTTTTTAATGCAGGAACAGCTTTTAGCTGACCATCATAGCGGCAGATGAGACCACCTAAACAAGCACTGATACCGATCATCGTTACTTTCCTCCTTATCCAACAAGTGCCTTTCCATTATACCATTTATTCAGTGAGTAAAATAGTACTTACTATTGATTATATGCTAAAATAAGAACAGCCGAATAGCTGAAGCTTTTCTTGGATCGTTGTTCCGACCATTCAAAAAAGTAAGCAACTTGAAGCGGCAAACATTCAACAAGCTTTGCTTGTTTAGATAAACCAAACAGACTGTTCGCAAAAGGAGAATTTATGAAAAAAGTATTAGTCGTAGATGATGAGCCTTCGATCGTCACATTACTAACCTTCAACTTGGAAAAAGAAGGCTACAAAGTTATTAGTGCAGATGACGGACAAATCGGTCTTGAACTTGCTCTTGAGCAATCATTTGATTTTATTATTCTGGACGTTATGCTCCCTTCCATTGACGGGATAGCAATTACTCAAAAACTAAGACAAGAAAAAATCGACACACCGATTTTGATACTCACAGCGAAAGATGACCAAGTGGATCGAATCATTGGACTAGAAATCGGCGCCGATGATTACTTGACGAAACCATTCAGTCCTAGAGAAGTACTTGCGCGGATGAAAGCTATTTTCCGACGGGTCGAACCTCGGAACAACCAAACAGTAGAAGCAGAACCTGAGTACTTGTCGAGTGGACAGATCACAGCTGATCTAACGAACTATCAGGTGACGGTTGATGATCGTCCAATCGAATTGACGCCGAAAGAATTTGAATTACTTGTTTATTTTATGAAGCGAAAAGATCGTGTGATCGATCGTGATACATTACTTGATCGCATTTGGAATTTCGATTTTGCTGGTCAAAGCCGGATCGTAGATGTTCATGTCAGCCATTTACGAGAAAAAATTGAAAGAGATCCAAAACATCCCAAATATTTGATCACTGTTCGTGGCTTTGGCTATAAATTTCAGGAACCAAAGATATGAGCTGGAAAAAATTATCCGAACGCGTATTCTTTCTTATCCTTTTGATTGGGCTCTTTTTTGGTGGTTGGCAGATGATCTCACATTACTTTCAACAACAGATCATCGAACAGCAAGAAAGTTACCTGATAAAAAAAGCACAGCTGTTGACCCAGCAACTGGATGTAGAAGATTTGACTTCTCAACAGAATAAAAATGTTTTAACAGAATTTGTCCATCAATCGAATGAGCGGATCACGTTGCTGGATTCTAATGGAAAAGTCTTATTTGATACAACGGATCAATCGTTGGATCAATCGAGGGATGATCGTCCTGAGATCAAAGCAGTATTGAACGGTGGGACACTCGGCACCTCATTGAGAATGAGTACGACATTGAATGAAGAACTGCTCTATGTAGCATTACCAATCAAAGTAAACGGGAAACTTGAAGCAATTATTCGAATTGCAGAACCAACGAGTGGTTTCTTACCTCGAACAGAAAACTTTCGTCGGTGGGTCTTCTTCTTTTTCTTGATTTTTTTCATTGTTTTGACCAGTATGATCTATTACTTGTCTTACCAGCGAAATCAACCACTCAAGACAGTTTTACCAGTCTTGAAAAAGATGGTCAATAATCCCGATAAGACGGAAATCATTATGCAAACGTCCGATCAGTGGGAAGAATTGTATCAAACGATCAACGAGTTAAGTGAACAAATGAGTAAAATGTATCGTGCGTATACCACCACTGAAGAACAATTATATTCACTTCTGAACGAATTGATGATCGGTGTCTTCCTCATTGATTCAGAATCACGATTACGTTTGCTTAATCCAAAAATGCAAAGCCATTTAGGTGTAAGTCACTTTCGCCCAAATGAACGCTACACAGAGATCATCCAAGAACCAAAATTGATCCAGCTGATTCATCAAGTTACCCCGACTGAACCGCTTGTACACAAAGAAATCACGATTTCTGAGGGACAACAAACATTGGACATCAGCCTTCGCTATTTTAATAGTTCAGAAGAAACTGGACAAATATTGGGAGTCGCGTATGATCTAACTAAAATCAGACGTTTGGAAAAACTTCAAAAAGACTTTGTTGGAAATGTCTCTCACGAATTAAAGACTCCAGTCACTTCTTTGATTGGTTTTACTGAGACTTTGCTAGATGGGGCAAAAGACGATCCGAAAACGTTGACGGACTTTCTTTTAATCATGCAAAAGGATGCCATCCGATTAGATAAGTTGATTCGAGAAATCATCCAACTGTCAAAAGATGAAGAAACACCTTACGAGACACAGACGATTTATCTGGATCCTTATTTCCACCAGATCATTCAAAGTTATCAGCCAACGATCGAGAAAAAACAGTTGACCATCCAACTGTTTGGAGAAGATGTATCATTCACTACGCAGACAGATCTATTATATCCGATCATTAAAAATCTAGTCGAAAATGCCATCCAGTATTCAAAAGAATCAAGCACGATCATCATTCGCTATCAAGTCACGAACAAATTAACCTTTTCAGTCCAAGATTTTGGCATTGGTATTGATAAGGAAGATCAAGAACGGATTTTTGAACGTTTTTATCGAGTGGATAAAGCCAGAAGCCGACACTCAGGTGGAACTGGTCTAGGCTTAGCGATCGTAAAAGATTATGTCAATCTATTAGGTGGGGAAATCCTAGTCGACAGTCATCCAGGGACTGGCTCTACTTTTACGGTCACGATCCCCGCTTTACAGTCAAACTTTCCAAGTTGAATTGAGACCGGAACAGAAGTATCTCTCTCCGAGAAATAAGAAGAGGTTCACAGAAATTACTTTTTAAATTTTTGTAAGTGTCGACTTGTTTTTCGAAAGAGTTGCTTCTGCTCCCATCGTTTATTCTTTTTTTGAAATTTCCGAAAAACCTGACTTTTGGACGCCGTTTATTCGAAAGTCTATAGCAAAACTGATTTTTAGATTTGTCCCACATTCTCTTCTTCCCTTTGTGTCACTCGCGTTTATTCTTTCGGTTCATCAAATTTGAACCGAAAGAAGTCCTTCAACCACTCTATAAGCGTTCGTTTTCTTTGGTCATTTTTCAACCAACTGTATTTTTCGATCAGTTGCGACAGTTGTCTAAAAATAGATTCTGCTGCAAAAAACAAAATGATCAGTAACAAAATTGAGACTGCGGAGATTGCCGATATAGAAAATAGTTTATGGAGAAAAATAACTGAAAAGACGATTCCTCCTGCACAAAATAAAATAATTCTCCCTCTAAACCGATTCAGTGGCTGACAAATTTTATATAGAACTAAAAACCCAACGGCCGTTAGCAACATCGTAGACGCTGTGGAGACGTCTGTTTTATTGAGCTGCAAGCTCACACCGCTCACGACTAAGGCACCCACGACCATCATATCAGTCAAGCCACCAGGGATTGCTTTTTCCATCACATTGAACATGAATTTCCCTTCAATACGGTTCTTGTTTTCTTCAAGTGCAAGTAAAAAGGATGGCACACCAATCGTGAATAAACTAATCAACGTAATTTGAGAAGGTTCAAGTGGATACGTCAGTGCAAATAAAATAGAAAATACAGAAAGCAAAAAAGAAAATATATTTTTGACTAAAAATAAACTAGCAGAACGCTCAATGTTATTTACCACACGACGTCCTTCTGCTACGATCTCAGGCATTTTTGAGAAATCAGAATCGAGTAACGCAACTTGTGCTGCTTGGATCGTTGCCTCGTTTCCTGAAGCCATAGCAATACTACAATCTGCTTCTTTCATCGCCAAAATGTCATTTACGCCATCACCTGTCATTGCTACAGTATTTTTTTCCTTTAACAGTTGCACAAATTTCATTTTTTGTTCTGGTTTCACACGCCCAAAAACGGTATATTCCTCAACAGCTTTACCATATTCTTCCTCTGTTAACTGAGAAACATCGGTATATTTTTCAGCATTTGCGATTCCTGCTTGTTTGGCTACGCTAGAAACAGTTTGTGGATTATCCCCTGAGATCACTTTGATCGCTACACCTTGTTCTTTAAAATAAGCGAATGTTTCTGGTGCTTCTTTTCGTATGGGATTAGTGATCAGAATATAGCCTAATGGTGTTACCTCTGCTTCTAAGACCATTTCCGTGAGTTCTTGTGGATAGGCTCCAAAAACCAATACGCGATAGCCCTGTTCAGTATAGTGACAGAATTCCTCTTGATATTTTGAAAACTGATCCCGTAAAACCATTTCTGGAGCCCCTAATACATAGGTTTCCTCAGAAAAAGACACACTACTGAATTTCTGCACGGAAGAGAATGGCTGAACTATTCGTACCTCTTGGTCTGTGTAGTCCGTAAAATAATCTTGGATGGCTTCCATCGTCACATTGTCGCTGGCCATCGCTTTTGCGTAATCAGAAATCAGCCCTTTGATTCTCTCGCTGTTTTTTTGCGCAGTCTCATTTTTTGCAACAAGCAATCTTTGAACAGTCATCCGATTTTCTGTGATCGTACCTGTTTTATCGACACATAGGACGTTTACTCTAGCTAATGTTTCGATACTTTTCATATTATGCAAAAGGACTCGTTCCTTCGCTAATCTGCTGGCACTCATTGCTAAAGCGATCGTTGTCAACAAATACAAGCCTTCAGGGATCATACCGATCAACGCTGCTTCCATTGCTACGATACTTTCTTTGATCGTATCCTCGTTTACAAAATAGCTTTGTCCAAAGAGGGTAAGACCTAAAGGAATGATGATGATCCCAATCCATTTGATGAGTTTATTCAAGGAAGCGATCATTTCAGATTGTTCCCCTTCACCCATTTTCTTTGCTTTTACTGTCAGTTGCGAGATGTAAGAATCATATCCAACTCTTTCCAATTGAGCATAGGCCTTGCCAGAAATAATAAAACTTCCTGACATCAAAGAATCGCCAATCTCTTTAGTGATCTCATCTGCTTCACCTGTTAATAAACCTTCATTGACTTGCAGTTTTCCTTCTAACACGGTGGCATCTGCTGGTATTTGTTGCCCCGTTTCAAGAAGTACTACATCATCTAATACTAACGATTCAATATCGATCTTCTTTTCTTTTCCCTCTCTAATGACCGTTACTTTGGCAGCAGACAATACGGTCAAATTGTCCAAGATTTTTTTTGAACGGATTTCTTGGTAGATGGCGATTCCAGTATTCGCTAAGATCACCGGTAAAAAAGTGAGATTTTTATAAGAACCGACTAAACATAATAAAATGGCTAAAACCATAAAAATCAAATTGAAATATGTGAATGTATTTTGAAAAACAATTTCCTTGTTACTTTTGAATGAGGTATCTATCGTCTGATTTGTCGCATGATCTTGTATTCTCTCTGCGACTATTTTTTCTGAAAGCCCCTCATGATAATCGGGGGCGTAACGAGTAACAGTTTTTTTCTCTTTTTGATCGAATTCATTCTTGCTTCTTTTTCTGAATTTTTCCATGATTTTTTACCTCGATTGTTATTCTTATGAATACAATAATACAATCATCGAAAAAAAGCCTATGAAACGGCTGGTAAATGTCTTTCATTCCTGTCATATGCTAGTTGCTCAAGCAAAAAAAGCATACCTATTCAATGCACACTGTCACTTATATTCTACGTAGTAAAAAAGCTGGAACAGAAGCCACTCTTTATGAGTGAGATACTTCTGTTCCAGCCTTGAGGTAACTTATTTTAAATTTCCTTTCGCATCACGTTCGACTTTCATTGAAGTGATCGGCAGATAACCTAGTTCTTTGACTGCGCCTTGTTGGACATCCTCTTTCATCATGTAGTCTAAAAATTTCTTCACTTCTGGGGAAGGTTTACCATTTGTATACATATGTTCATACGACCAGATTTTCCAACTGTTATCTGCAACGTTTTCTTCCTTAGGTTCTACACCATCAATGCTTAACGCTTGTGTCGTGTCATCCAAGTAAGAAAATGCTAAATAGCTGATTGAGCCTGGCGTTTGGGCCACAATCTGGCGAACTGTGCCAGAAGAATCTTGCTCCTGTGATTGGATAGGAGTAGCACCATCTAAGCCCCATTTTTCAAATGTTGCTCTGGTACCACTACCATTTGCTCGGTTGATTACACTGATTTTTTCATCTTTTCCGCCTAGATCTTTCCAATTGGTGATTTTACCTGTAAAGATGTCGATCAATTCTTGTTTGGCGATATTTTTTACACCAGTATCTTTGTTGACAATCGGTGCCATTCCAACAACAGCAACTTTATGGTCCACTAGTTTGTTAGCATCGACACCGTCTTTTTCTTCAGCGAAAACATCGGAGTTACCGATCGTGACCGCTCCGGCTTCAACTTGGCTCAAGCCTGTTCCGCTCCCACCACCTTGGACAGAAATCTGATAATTAGGATTTTCTTGCACGAAACTTTCTTGTGCCGCATCAACTAAAGGTTGTAAAGCGGTTGAGCCCACCGCAACAATTTTTACTTGTTCATTTGAATTACCCGAACTATTCTGTGCTGCGGAACTATCTGTATTACCAGAACCTGAACCACACCCAGCTAAAAGAAATCCTAGAACACCTAAAGAGAATAATACTTTTTTCATTGATATACCCCTTTCTTATTTACAAGTAAAGTGTACCAATGCACTGTAAATCCTATGTGTGGATGGTGTAAATATCCAGTTAATTTATGTAAATTTCCGGTAAAACGAAAAAAACAAACAGAGTCCTCATCGACAATGTTTGTTCCTGAGCTTATTTATAAGGGCGTACCAATAAGTATCATCTGCGCTCTGAAATCATATTTGTTGTTCGAACTTCCGTGTAAAAATAAAAAAATGCTGCTAAAAAGAATGAGAGAATTGCTAGATAGAAACTTGGCTTTATTGTTAAAAAATACATTGCTGAATAAGCAGAATCTTTTAACCCGCTTTCACTTAACCCATTAGGACCAACGATGATCCGCGGCAACATCGAGAAAAACGAGGCAAAAACCAACATGCAAGAAAAATGGAGCATATGCCAGTTATAAGCTTTAATGAATTTATTTGAAAGCAGCAAACTCACACTGATAAAAAAATAAAACATCGTTAAAAGTGGAAAATTCTTTGATACAACAAATCCGCTACCTTGGATCAATCCTAAAATCTCTGCCCCTTGTACTACCGCATTTACCCATGTAAATGGTGCCAAGAAAATTGGGAAAAACCAAAAAAACAAATACAAACGTTCAACTTTTATTATCTTTCTCATTCGTTTCCTCCCTTGCACGATTTTCTTTCATCATACTATAAGCGTTTTCTCTAAAAAAATTAGGGGGAAAATCTTTTTTTTTAGAGATAACGCAATGAGAGTTTGTTCATTTAACCATCAAAATATGAAAAAGGAATTGCTTAATTTTATTTTGATCTTAAAATAAAGTTGTGGGGGAGAATCGAATACACAGGTTTGGAGGACAAACATCATGGTAAAATATCTAAAAAAATGTATTTTACTCCTGTTTTTAGTTCCGTATATTTATTTTGCATTGTTGCTAGATTACCGCTATCATTCTATATTTGGATTGATTTTTCTAATTTTTCTGGCATTTTATACTGGTTTTCTCATGCAGAAAAAAGACCAGCTCTTTCTTTTGATTCCAGGGAACATCGCTACGACTGTGACTTCCTATTTAGCATGTCTCTATTATACAGATTGGCACTTTTTTTATCAGCCATTTAGCCCGACCAAACTTATCCTGCTACTAGCAGTCATTTATTTGATCCCACAAGTGATAGGTATTTTTTGGGCACGGATTTTTACCCAAAAAAAGCAGAATATAAACATATTTAAATAGAACATAGAAAAGGAGTAGACTTTCGTGATCAATCGTCTGCTCCTTTTTTTAGTTTGATTCATTTGTATACCGAGGCTCCTTCTGACCCTTTTAAAGTATGTTCTATGATAGACTGAATCCTACCTATATCTCATGCAGATACACTTTCTTGATCACGATCTTGTCGAATAATTGTGACTGACTATCTTGTTCACCAATGATCTCAGCAATCACTGTGCGGTTATTTGATTTCTTCCGTAACTGGTAATTTATTTTCCCAGTCGCATTCAACTCATTTAACATGTCTACTACGCCGCCAAAACCTGTTTTCTTTGTAATGAATCCTAATGCCACCATTCGTTCATCCAAATTTTTAGCGGAGACCGTTACTCCAGTGATCAAAGAATGTTTTAACTTTTGAACTAATTCCTCTAACCCTTCTGTTGTTGAAACAACTGACGTGGACTGATCGGTAAAGTTATCCAGTACTTGTTTACTTTCTTCATTGATCCGCACTTCCTCTTTCACCGATTCTCGCAAGTCTGCTAGTTCCTGTAACAAGGTTTCGTACTGTTCCTGAGTCAGCATGACACCTGCAACTTTTTCTCGGTTGAATATATATACCCCAGTTTCGGATTTTCTTGCCTGGTCAAACACATCCATCGGTGATCTTTTTACCTCTGTGATCGAAGATGTGGGCACCTCTAATTTCTTTAAATCCAATGGACATCCTCCTTTACTACTCTGTTTCATTATAGCATATCCAAAACATCCGAAGAAAATATCCTTCAATTTTTTGTATCGATCCAGTAATCGATATCTGAAAGTAGCCGGTCGATGCCAAAGGAAGATTGGTAGAAATAGGTTTTTTGGTCCTTATTATTGACCAGCGGGAAAAAATGATCCGTAATGATCAATTGTGCATAATTGGGCGGTGTTGCTCGCGTACATACGTGAATCGCTGTTCGTTTTCGGTGTCTAAGTGTTTTGTCTAAAACAGCTGCCAGTCTTCTCGCTTCCTCATGGTCGTAACGAAAAAAAAAGACGATCTTCACTTCCGGCGGATAAAGTTCCAAATAACCACGCTCTTGTAATACTTTTAGTAAACACAAGTCCCACTCACTTGCTGGATAATCGAGTGCTTGTTGTAAAGCTGTTCGAAATTGGCTTAGTTTCTCTTGGCAATTAGGTATATTTTTCAGAAATTCATGATATGTTTGCAATTCTTCCTTGACTGTATGTTCATGGATACCGATCGTATAGCGCAACCATTCTTGATAAATCACCCGTGTGATGCTTTTTTTATTCGTACTTTCATATTCGCTGGTCAGCCAAAATAAAGAATCTAGCTTTTCAGTGACGATCATCAATTTACGGTAATCCGGTGTTTCTTCGATTTTTTCCCAACGTTTCTCGATGATGATATTGCAGCTCAAGCGCAAAATACATCGATATATTTTTTCTTTTTCTGATAAGTGTTGTTCTCTCAAAAATAGCAGTTCAGGAAACATCTCGAAGAACGCCGTCTGATTTTCATTTAACAGTTCCACCTCTGAGACTTCTTTTCTTTGCTCCAATAGCTGAATAAACACTTCTGAAAAAGATCGTTCTGTATCTTCAACATAGAAATGTGGAAAATCTCTTAAGAAACAAAAGATCAGATAACGGATCTTTCGTTCAGCACCATAGATTTGTCCCTTTTTATATGAAAAGGAAAGATGATATTCCCCTAACCACTTCCGTAAGCGTTCCTGTGAAGAACGATCATAGACTTGCTGATATTTTTTTTGGAGGATCAAATCTTTTAATAAACAAAAGGAAGAAGACTGGATCAAAAAATCAAATAATAAATAAGGTTCGCTGTATCCTTTGTTATAGACCAAGCAAACACTTTTTTTCTGCTGGATCAATTGGATTGGGATATCCTTTTCCTCTAATCTTTTTAAATAGCGATCGATCGTTTTCACGTCTACCATTAACTTTTCCGCTATATCTGCTTTTTTCCAAGTTAGATCCTTCATCTGATGGATCAATAAAAATAAATTTTGTACATTTTTTGTTAATAGTTTTTGCCATTTCATTGAAGCTACCTCACTTAATCCATTTACTCTGATTCATAAAAAAGAAAAATTGCAAATAGCTAGTTTCTATATATAAAGTACGAAAAAAAACAAAAAAATATTTTTATAAACCATTAATTTATTTTTAATTTTATTATACTTCATTCGTTCGCGTTGTAAGAGACATTACTTGTCTGAACAATACCCTTCAATTAAAATATAGAAGTAGAACAGTAAATTTCATGAGAAGGTGATGAGAGAATGAATAACCAAATCCAGTCATCCAAAGAAAAAGTGGATCGACTGATTCTTGAATTAGAAAAAGCAATTGTTGGTAAACGTTCGACGATTCAGTTAATGGTTGTCGCTTTATTAGCCAATGGCCACGTCCTATTCGAAGATATACCAGGTGTCGGTAAAACTTTACTTGTCAAAGCTTTATCTCAAGCAATCAAAGGTAACTTTAGTCGTATCCAGTTTACACCGGATCTCCTTCCCAGCGATGTTTTGGGATTTTCAGTCTATAATTCTCAAAACCACTCCTTTGAATTTCGACCGGGACCAGTTTTTACGACAATTCTCTTAGCTGATGAGATCAATCGAACCACCCCAAGAACTCAAGCCGCACTTTTAGAAGTGATGGCGGAAAGACACGCAACGATCGACAATCATACGTATCCTTTAGATCCGCATTTCTTTGTTTTGGCTACCCAGAACCCCATCGAATATGAAGGAACATATCCTTTACCTGAAGCCCAATTAGATCGCTTTTTATTTCGATTAGAAATCGGGTATCCTTCATTTGAAGAAGAGCTCTATCTATTGATGAATGAATATGAGCAGAATCGGCAATCCTTATCTGTTGTTTTAAGTAGTGAAGAATTGACCTCCTTAAAAGAAGAAGTGAATCAAGTCTTCGTAGACCCTGCTGTTGCTTCTTTTGCCTTACAACTCGTGACAGCAACCAGAGAACATCCTGAAATCAAATTAGGCATTAGTCCAAGAGGAAGTCGAGCATTTATTCATGCAGCGAAAGCCTATGCTCTTGTTCAGGGTCGCATGTATGTTACGCCAAAAGACTTCCAAGTATTGGTTCCTTTTGTATTTGCTCACCGTCTGATGTTTCAAGATGCTTCATTGGACAAAACACAGATCACAGAGCTTCTCAACGATATCGTTTCTCATGTTCCCATACCAGTGAGGTGAGCAAATGACAAAACTATTCAATTACCTGACTAACTCCTTGTTGCTCGGTATCTATTTTTTATTTGTGGGATTTGCTATTCTTTTCAACAATTCATTAGGTTGGTTCCTTGCAACTTTTACCACACTTTATTTGTTATGGAGTTTTCTTTCATTAGGTTCACTTTTACGAAAAATAGCAGTCTCTAGTTCTGTTCCAGCCTTCATCAACCGTGAAAAAGCAACTATCACAACTGTTTATTTTTCAAAAGCAGGAGTCTTTTCTATTCCCTTACCTCATTTAACTATTCGCTTTTCTGAGAACTTCTCTCCCCAACAGCAAACGATTTTTGTCCTATCAAAAAAGAAACAAGGCGTGCAAACGACCCTCAACTGGCCAAACCGAGGCAATTTACAAACTGTCACGATCGAACTGATTGCTTATGATCCTTTAGGGTTGTTTCGTAAAAGTATCAAGCTGGAGATTCCTTTCAATACCACCATTCTTCCTCGATTTTGTGAAGAAGCCAACCAACTGTTTGAACAGTTGATCCATGAGCAAAGGCAATTCCCCCAAAAAGGTGGAGAGGAATTGAAAGAGTATCGACCTTACCGCTATGGTGATCCAGTGAATCGGATCAATTGGAAATTATCGGCACATAGTCAAGAATGGCTTTATCGTGAAACAGAAGAAAAACAACCAGTGAGCGAAATCAGCCTATGTTTTTGGGGAGTAGATGACCCATTTTTTGAGGAAACATTGGATATCTATTATTCTTTTTACCAATTAGTTAAAGATAAAAACCCGGAAATGATCGTTTTAGGAAAGGATCATTTTAGCCAGAATGATCCAACCAATCAATTATTTGCCAAATTACAGCCATTTTCTGTGACTGATGAAAAAAAGGCAACCGCCTATTTAAAAGATGCTCATAGCCCGCACCTTGTCATTTTTACGCCTAGACTTTCCGACGCACTACAAGCATTTAGTGAGGCAAACCCTAAAAATACCACTGTCGTTTTTATTTATTTCGAAAGCAATCACTTAGTCATTCAACATAAACAAGCTCGTCTAGCTGTCAAGGGAGGTACGAAAGATGACTGATAAAAAAATACTATGGCTTCGTGCGATATATTGTTTTTTTATACTTAGTGTCCCAGTACCTGTTTTTCTATCTGCGAATCAGTTGCCAGAGTATCTGACCCTTGTTTTGATCATTGGCTTGATTACTGCGGTCACTGCTGGTTTACGTTCAAAACTACTTCGACTACCTTTTTATATTATTTTGGCTATTGGTACACTTGTTCGTTATTTTCCTGAAACACCATTTTCTTTCCGTTGGTTCTCACAGTTTTACGCACAGATTTCGTTAGAGCTCGGGCAATTGTTTCAGGGAGAATTGAACTATTTTCCTGCAAAAACTGCTTTTTGTCTGATATTATGCTTGATCTATCTCACCTGTCTGCTAGTGATCGATTATGACCTATGGCCGATTCCTTTTATACTTATAACTGTATACTTTATGCTGTTGACTATTTTTAGGGATTTCGATCTATTTGAAGAAATGATTTTTGTCGTGGCCGTCCTATGTATCTATTTGATTTTCAGACAACTGTTAGTTCCCCTTCCTAGTAATAAAAAAGGCCAATTTCTATTACTTACAAATTCAACTTTACTTGTCCTTTTAGCTATCAGTGCGACACTTCCTTCCTATTTGCCGACATTCAATCAGGCATTAGAAGAAAAAAGTGAACCAATCAGAGATTATCTCAACCAAGAAGGACTCTATGACAAAATCAACAACTATAAAGCTACTGGTACCGCTAAAACTGGATTCAGTGAAAATGATGAACAACTTGGTGGACCTCTATATGATAACAACGATGTCGTTTTTACAGTTGCACAACCTGAAAGCAACTACTGGAAAGTGGAAAACAAGACTGATTATACTGGTAAAGGATGGAATGAATATCCAAATGCTCCTCTTACTCCAGTGGAAAATATACCTTATGGACTTCAAGAATATCAGAAAGCTGACGCAACACCACAAACTGCCCATTTATCTTTGAAAAGTCAAGCCTACATTCCTTATCCTTATGGGAATATCCAATTGACTACTCTGCCTGATCAAAACGAGATGCCTGTCTATTTTTTGCAGCAATCGAATCGTTTCATTTTAACTGGAGCCAAAAAAGATACTACGGTTACCATGGCTGTCAATAAAATTTCCACTTCGCCTGATAACCTACAAGCTATTCATATCTCAGCCGATGATAAAAAGCGACTTGAAAATTTTCTGCAGTTGCCCTCTTCACTCCCTGAAAGAGTCAAAAATCTAGCAAATGAACTCACAGATGGACTTGCGTCTCCTATTGAAAAAGTAAAAGCAATTGAAGATCACCTAGAATCGTTAGGGAACTATCGATATTCAAAGATCGATGCACAACATACCCCAGAAAATCGTGACTATGTAGACTATTTTTTATTTGATACGAAAGTAGGTTATTGTGACAACTTTTCTACCTCTATGGTGATCCTCCTTAGAGCAGCTGGGCTTCCTGCTCGTTGGGCCAAAGGATTTACAGGGGGCTATCAAACGGGTACAAAAAATGATAACAAAATATATACGATTTTAAACAGCAATGCTCATTCTTGGCCGGAAGTTTATTTCCCTGGCTTTGGTTGGCTCCCTTTTGAACCTACTCCTGCTTTTTCAAATCCAGCAATTGCTGAACAGGAAGTTCCAGAAACAACCAGTGCGCCGCGTGTTTCAGATGTAGCAGAACAAAGCAGTGAACTTGCAGATACACAACGTTCCTCTTCAGAAACAACAACCACTACTGAGAATGGTACAACTGACACATTAAAAAATAATAATAAATTTCTGTTTTTTGCGCTATTTTCTGTTTTAGTGCTTGTCGTTCTCGGGTTCTATCGCAAAAAATTATATTGGTTCACTTATGTTCTCTGTCTTCGGTCATTTATTGTTAATGAACGGCAAGCCTATCGTTTTCTTCTGTGGGGATGTGAGCGCCTGCTACCTAGAGCACCAGAAGAAGATCTCGTAACATACAGTATGCGCTTTGAAGCGAACTATCCACTGAATGATCGTTTCATCAAATTAACGACGCATTATGAAACGTTCCTCTACGACAGTCATGCTACCCCATTTGATAAAACAATGTATCACGCTGTTGCGGATGCGATCAGAAAACAGATATAACTAAATCATGAAAAAAAGACAATTCCTATTATAGCTAAAAGAAATCATCTCTGCGTAAAGTCCATTTGATTTCTGCTATTTTAAGAATTGTCTTTTTTGTTTTCTTTTAGTTTTTTACTATTTCAGCGTTAGTGCAT
This sequence comes from Enterococcus sp. VV15, assembly GCF_005236045.1. Lineage (NCBI taxonomy): Bacteria > Bacillati > Bacillota > Bacilli > Lactobacillales > Enterococcaceae > Enterococcus > Enterococcus sp. VV15. Next base: position 45,522 of record NZ_QPTY01000010.1, on the reverse strand, counting down.
TCAAAGCAACAACTACTGTACTTAGTGACATCAATACTGCTCCCATTGCGGGACTTAAAATAATTCCGATTGGGGCTAAGATTCCCGCCGCTAAAGGAATAGCAACAATGTTGTAACCGGCACCCCACCAAAGATTCTGGATCATTTTTTTTCTTGTTTGTTTTGCCAATTCCAAGAAATGTAAAATATCTTTAGGGTCACTGTTTGTCAACACAACATCTGCCGAATCAATCGCGATATCCGTCCCAGCACCAATCGCCATTCCGATCGTGGCACGTGCCAAGCTAGGAGCATCATTGATCCCATCACCGACCATGATCACTTTTTTGCCTTTATCAAGATATTGTTGCACGATTGCTTCTTTGTCATCAGGTAACAAACCACCATAATAATTCTCGATACCCAAATATTCTGCTACTGCCTGTGCGGCTTTTTGATTGTCGCCAGTCAACATGACAGGCGTGATGTTCTTTTCTTTAAGGGCTTGGATAAATTGTTTTGCTTCTGGTTTTATTACATCACCTAGAGCAATGATTGCCGCAAGTTGTTCTCCAATAATCAAATAACTTATTGTATTTCCTTGTTCTTCGTAAGGTTTTACTCGGCTTGCATCAACTGATAACCCCAAACGCTTCACTTCTTTTTCATTGACGATCTTCACTTTTTGGGCTTCAACATCTGCTTCTAGACCAACACCGCTTAGATTTTTTTGGTTCAACGCTTCATATGGGGCAATATCCTTTTCTTTTAGATAGTTCATGATACCAATTGCTAACGGATGATTGGCTGCGGATTCTAAAGCACCAATGTATTTCAGCAATTCTTCTTTTGTATAATTGTCAGTTAACACTTCGAGACCTGTCACTGTAAATTTACCTTGAGTCAATGTCCCTGTTTTATCCAACATGATGACATCTAAGTCATTTGCTTGTTCCAAAGCATTGCGATTTTTTAAAAGCAAGCCATTTTTGGCTGCAATCGAGGTAGAACGAGCGACTACTAAAGGTATCGCTAATCCTAACGCATGTGGACAAGCAATAATGAACACCGTAACCATTCGTTCTAGCGCATCTGGTAAATTCTCTAAGAATAACCAAGCAATAAAAGCCAAGATTCCGGTGACTAATGCAACATAAAAGAGCCATTTGGCTACTTTATCTGATAATGATTCTAGCTTTGATTTTTCACCTTGGGCTTTTCGTACCATGTCCATGACTTTCGCTAAATAACCATTTTCGCCAGTTCCTGTTACAGTGATTTCAATCGTACCATCACCATTGATCGATCCACCAATAACTTGGTCGTCTACGTTTTTCTTCACGCCTCTAGATTCACCAGTAACCGCAGATTCGTCCACAATCGTTTCACCTTTTACGATCGTACCATCTGTTGGCATCTTATCTCCGGCACGAACAATCAGATGATCGCCCTCTTTTACTTCTTTGAGAGAAACAGTTTCTTCTGTACCGTCTTTTTTCAGACGTTTAACAGATTCGGGAAGTAATTCAGCTAATTTCTGTAATGCATTACTAGCATTTGAAACAGCGTTCATTTCGATCCAATGTCCCAACAACATGATGACGATCAATGTGGCTAATTCCCAGAAGAAGTCCATTACATGTGCTTGCGGATTGATCAAATTTGCGACAAATGAATAGACACTATATACATATGCAACAGTGATCCCCATGGCAATCAAGGTCATCATTGCAGGACTTTTTTGTTGAAGTTCCATTTTCGCACCACTTAAAAATGGTTGTCCGCCGTATACAAAAAGGATTGTTGCAAGAACTAGAACTACCCATTCTGACCCAGGAAATGTAATTTGAAAGGAAAATTCCATTCCCATCATTGGTGAAAAGAGAATGATCGGAATAGCTAAAATAAGCGATAACCAAAATTTTTGTTTGAAATTCCCTATGTGCATGGAATGAGCCATTCCGCCCATACTTCCATGATCCATGTGATCGTGGTCCATCATTCCATGGTTCATATGGTCATGATCCATGTTTTTATGGTTCATTTTTCCACGGTTCATACCTTCATGGTTCATGTGTTCATGCTTCATACCTTCATGATCCATACCTTCATGATCCATACCTTCATGGTTCATATGGTCATGATCCATTTCTCTATTCTCATGTTGTTCATTAGAAACCTGTTTTTCTGGATGTGTTGTTTTTTCTTTCATCTTTACCCTATCCTTTCTTCGAATGTGTCATCCTCCGATTCAAACTTAGGGAGTTTAGCAAAACACTTACAGAACTAAAGGCCATAGCACCACCTGCAATGATAGGATTTAAGAAACCTAATGCGGCAAATGGAATACCGATCGTATTATAAATAAATGCCCAAAATAGATTTTGCTTTATCTTCTTCAAAGTAGCTGTCGAAAGAGCAATCGTCTGGCTGATCGAAGTCAAATGACTATTCATCAAAGTGACATCCGCAGCTTCCATTGCGATGTCCGTCCCACTTCCCATAGCGATCCCCACATCTGCAAGAGCTAACGCTGGCGCATCGTTGATCCCATCACCGACCATTCCAACTTTTTCTCCTTTTTTCTGAAGGCTCTCAACGTAGTTCGCTTTGTCTTCCGGTAACACTTCTGCGAAAATATGTGCTGGATCGATTCCAACTTGTTTACCGATTGTTTGAGCTGCAAGTTGATTGTCTCCTGTCACCATGTAAACTGAGATACCATTGTTCTGTAACTGTGCGATTGTCTGTTTGGCGTCATCTTTGATTTGATCCGATACAGCGATCAAACCAAGGACTTTTTTGTCATTTGCCAAGAACATGACTGTTTTCCCCTGTCCTTCTAATTCTAACGCTTGTTCTTGAAATTCATCAAATGAAAGGGTCATTTCTTCCAATCGCTTTCTGGTACCGGCAAAATAAAACTGTCCGTTGATTTTACCACTGATGCCAGCTCCTGGATGGGCAGTGAAATCTGTGATTGGCTCAGCGATCATCCCTTGGGTTTCTCCGTAAGCGACGATTGCTTTACCTAAAGGATGTTCAGAAGCATATTCTAATGAATAAAAGAGCGAAGCTACTTCTTCGTTTCCCAAAACATCTGTCACTTCTGGCGTACCGCGAGTGATCGTGCCTGTTTTATCTAGGATGATACTGCTCAAATGTGCCGCTGCTTCTAATGCTCCGCCACCTTTGATCAAAATCCCATTGCGGGCGCCGACTCCTGTACCTACCATGATCGCTGTAGGTGTAGCTAGACCAAGCGCACATGGACAGGCGATCACTAAAACTGAAACACTATGGATCACGGCAAGTTGCCAGTCATTGGTCATAAATCCAGTAATCAATAACGTTAACACTGCAAGCACTAAAACAATCGGTACGAATATCCCTGAGATCCTATCAGCGATCTTTTGGATGGGTGCTTTGCTTCCTTGAGCATCTTCGACCATTTGAATGATCTGTGCCAAGACTGTTTGTTTCCCAACTTGAGAAACTTCCATTTGGATCAAACCATTTGTATTGATCGTTCCCCCAAAGATGGAGTCATTTTCCTTTTTCTCCACTGGAACGCTTTCGCCTGTCAGCATACTTTCATCAATGGCACTAGTCCCTGAAATAATCTTTCCATCTGTCGGTATCTGTTCCCCTGGACGGATCACTAGGATATCTGATAGATTGACTTCATCAATTGAAATCGTTTGTTCCTGTCCATCTCTTAACACTTGAGCCGTCTTTGTCTGTAACGACATCAACTGTTTGATTGCGTCACCTGTTTTGCTTTTCGCTGTATGTTCTAAATATTTACCTAACAATATCAACGTAATGATCATACTGCTACTTTCAAAATATAAATCGGTGGAATGACTTGGAAAAAAGCCATTGTAGACACTTAAAGCAAAAGCCGCAGTCGTTCCGATCGCGACTAAGACATCCATATTTGGTGCCTTTGTTTTCAATGCATGATAGGCACCTTTATAAAAACGCCATCCCACATAAAATTGGACTGGAATAGCTAAGATAAGTTGAACGATCGGCCGATGAAAAAAGTGGACGATCTCACTATTGTTCCCTAACATCATCGCGATCATTGCCAACATTAGCGGCAACGTCAATACTGCACTGAAAATCAGGTCAAATTTCATTTTCTTGCGATAAGCCGTTTTTTCTTCCTCAATCTTTTGTTTGTGTGCTTCGTCGTACAAGATTGCTCCATACCCGATATTTTCGACACTGCGAATCAGTTTTTCTGTTGACGTTTCTTTATAGGTCACACTAGCTTTTTCAGTAGCTAAATTAACAGTTGCAGATACAACACCCGGTTGCTCTTTCAATTCTTTCTCGATTCGAGCAGAGCAATTCGCACAGGTCATCCCTGTGATAACAAATGTATCCATTTTTGTTTGGGCATCCATCAAATCACCTCAGATTGATAGCCTAATGCATTGATCGTCTGGCAGATTTTTTCCGGTTGGATTTTTTCTTCATCATATTTCACGATCCCATTTTCTTTTTTTAAATTGACTTTTATCTTTTTTACGCCATCAAGTGAATGAACGGCATCTTCCACACGTTCGACACAATGGTTACAACTCATTCCTTTAATTGAAAATTCTTGTTTCATCATTTATTCCTCCTTATTGATGTTCCTTACAATGACATTGGCCAAGGATACAGTTGCATGCAACGGATGCGACTGGCTGTTTTTTATTTAATTGGTCTAAGATCATCTCAATATCTTCTTGGGTCAATGTTGCTTCTTCCACTAAGTCAGCAATCGTTGCCCCGATCCTTTTTGCGCAGATATGGGAAAAAAGATTCTCGGTTGCACTGCGAACCGTTTCCGTCTCCGAAACGGCAGGATGATAAATAAATTTTTTCCCTTCTTGTTCTGTCCAGACCGCTTCTTTTTTCACCAGACGTCCCAACAAAGTTTTTACTGTGGCTGCTTTCCATTCCATGGATTCTGCGAGTATCTGCGTGATTTCTTGTGCTGTCGATTGACCAAGGGTCCAAATGACTCGCATGATCTCCCACTCAGAGTCACTGATCTTGATTGGGGAAGTTACTTCTTTCATCTCATCACTCTTCCTTTCTGTTTACATACGTAAACTTAAGTACGGATATAGATTACAACTGTAAACGAAAAATGTCAAATGGTTTCTCCTATTATTTGCTCAATTTCTTTAAAAATACTGTTTGCTCCCGTTTGTTGTGCAAAATAATCAATTTTTCGCTTGCACCTAGTTGATCAATACGATTCAATAACCGCGGTTCATTTTTTTTCTTATAATGTAAAACAAATGAGAGAAATTCTATATATTCGCTATCTAGTTTTTCACTAAAGGTGTGAGGCATATCTGGTCTTGTTGTTTTGTTTCTTTTTCTTTTGATACTTCTTAAAATCACTCGGTAGATTGCGAGGAATGTGGGGACTTTTAGTAATATGATCTGATCTGCTTCTTCGATTCTCTCTGTCGCTGTACCGGTATAGTTGCCTTCGATGATCCATGATTCATTTTCAGCCATGAATTTTATTTGTTCTGCTTTGAACCATTCTGCAGCCTCGTCACTGTAATCTGTGGTATGCCATAACAAGTCTAGTGGTAACAGAGGACTACGTGTGATCGTTTGCATCTTCCTTGCTAGTGTAGATTTTCCAGCACCGCTTTGACCGATAATCATTCGCTTCATTTACTCTCCCCATTTCATTCATCTTTTTTTCTATCTTACCATAGAAAAAAAGAGAGGCAAGGCATCCTTATGCCTCGTCTCTCTTTATCCGTATAAACGGTCTGTTCTTATTTTCAGCTTATTTCCTGTTCTTTCAAACTATTGGATATTTTTCTCCATCCATGAATGGACTCACGTTCTGTTCATCGTACTTGAGTAACAGGTTCTTCTACTTTATTTTTATCTCTACGTGCAATTGCAGGTAAGATCATTCCTAATAAAATCAAAATGATCGGTGTCACGACGTTTGAGACCAACTGGAACCACCATGCTTTCGGATCAGCTGCATATTCGACTTTTGGTACCATTCCCAAAATACAAGCAAATGCAGTGAATGCAAAACACCAAGCGCCAAAAATAAAGCCGATTTTTGGATTTTTAACAAACTTATATTCAGAAGTGAATTTCTTATACGCTTTATTCAACATCATATAAGCTAAGAATACCCATAAATAACGCATTGGCATAACTACTGAATTCAGGTTCGTCAACCATTTGACTAGTTCATTCATATCCTTGATCCCAACAATCGGTAGTAAGATGATGATACCGACTAAGATCCCAGTTAATAAATAGCCGTTGATTAGTGTTCCTTTGCGGTTACGTTTGCGCAACCAATTAGGTACAAAGTTTGGATCAGCATCAGCTAATAAGATTTTTAGTGGCGCATCGATCGAAAAGGCTAATGCAGAAATCTGGCCGACCATATTTGTCAATGCGTAAATAATCATCAATACATTTCCTATACCATAATAATTCCCAAGGATTTGGAATGCACTATATGCACCATTTGCCATCAGATCTTTAGGGATATTGTCACTAGCAAAGAGCATCCCCATCGCTACTGAACCTAAGACCGCACATACGCCGACCATTGCCGCTAAAAAGATCATTCCTTTTGGAAATTCTTTTGCAGGGTTACGTGTTGAATTGACATATGGAGAAATTTTTTCTGCTCCGCCAACCGCAAATACTAACATCGAAACTGTCGTGAAATAGCTAAAGTCAAATGTAGGGATGTATGTTTTGACTTCATTCATATGAGAAGTCGCAAACTCCATTGTTGGATTGATGAATGGTGCTGTAACAGCGAGCAAGATGAATAATAACGACATCACGAACATAGCTGTACCAGCCAAACCACCAATCACTTTTAGTGTCGATAGTCCTTTTGTTGAAAGATAAAGAAAGGCTAAGAAAATGATCAATGAGATGACCGCCACCATTTGGACTGACATCGTATTGACGATATTGCCATTTCCTTCAACTGCCCAACCAGCTGCAATCAAGATTGCTTGTGGTTTTTGTGCCAAATAAGGAATATGGACGACCCAATAAGTCCAAGCAGCATAATACGCCAATCGTTTATTTGAGGTCGTATTCTCTACCCAAGAGCTGACGCCACCTTTGCTATCTTTGAAGGCGGAGCCAAGTTGTCCAACAATTAAGGCATAGGGGATAAAATAAATAGCAAGAATCAATAACCAAGAGGTAACAACGGAAATCCCTTGTTGCGCATAATTGTTGACTACATTCCCCATCCCCCACACCATGTTGAATGCAATTAAAGCCACGGTAAACCAACGTAATTGTTTATCGTTCATTTGTTCTCTCCTTTTTGATTTTAATAGGTAAAACTAATATCCACATGTAATCATAATAAAACTCTTACATTTTTACAATATAGCGTTATTTTAATTGTGGATTATTTTAGCAATTACACATTTTTCTTACATCTTATTATCATTTTTCGGGATAAAATCCTTTTAAAAAGGCGCATTTTATGAAAAAATCTTTTATTTTTTATAGAATATTCTGAAAAAAATAAATTAAAAAAGTTATTTTAATCGTTTTTTTTTCAAAATAGTTGCTATGTGTTTTTCTGACATGAGCGCAAAAAAAACCTCTATTTGATCGAAAAGACTCGAAAAAATAAAGGCTTTTTTATCCGTAAGTGGATGAGTATTATTTGACGCGTAAACATCTCATTGCATTTAAAACAGCTAAGACAGTCACTCCAACATCCGCAAAAACAGCATCACCCATTGAAGCGATTCCGAATGCGCCCAATAGCAGAACAAGCACTTTGACACCAATGGCAAAGAGGATATTTTGTTTGACGATTTTCAACGTTTTTCTAGATAAGCGAATTGCATCAACGATTTTCGAGGGTTCGTCATTCATGATGACCACATCTGCTGCTTCGATCGCTGCATCGCTTCCCAATCCACCCATAGCAATTCCAACATCTGCTCTCGCCAAAACAGGTGCATCATTGATTCCATCACCGACAAATGCAGTTTGTTGTGTTGCATGTTCCATGATTCCTTCTAATTTTTCGACCTTGTCTTGTGGCAGTAATTCACTGTATACCTTATCTATCCCAAGTTTGTGTCCGATATGATCAGCAATATTTTGGGCATCTCCAGTGAGCATCACTGTTTGTTTGATTCCCACTTGTTTTAGTTTGCGCAATGCTTCTTGCGCATCAGTTTTCACTGTATCTGCAATCACCAAATAACCGACAAATTCACCATCCAGCGCTACATACAAAAGGGTGCCGACTTCTTCATTCTTCGTGCTCTTGATCTGGTATCTTTCCATTAACTTGTGATTACCGACCAAAACAAGTTTTCCATCTATCTGTGCCTTGATCCCTTCTCCTGCCACTTCTTCTATTTCTTCTACTGGCAATAATGAACCTTCATAAGTAGATAAAACAGCTTGTGCAATGGGATGGGTAGATAATTGTTCAGCACTTGCTACGTATTGCATAAATTGTGTTTTCTCAAGAGTTGTTTCTAATTTTTGAACAGAAAAATCACCTTTTGTCAAAGTCCCGGTTTTATCAAAAACAATTGTATCCGTGTGGGCCAATAATTCTAAGTAATTCCCACCTTTTACCAATACCCCTATTTTACTTGCGCCACCGATTCCGCCAAAGAAGCTTAATGGGACAGAAATCACTAACGCACAAGGGCAAGAGATCACTAGGAAAGTCAACGCACGATAGATCCAATCAGAAAATTCTGCCCCAGAGATCACAAGGGGTGGAACGACAGCAAGTACTAAAGCTAACCCTACAACGATCGGTGTATAGTAGCGAGCAAATTTCGTGATGAAGTTTTCTGCTGGTGCTTTTTTACTGCTTGCGTTTTCAACTAATTCCAATAGTTTACTAATCGTAGAATTCTCATACGTCTTTTCAACCTTGATCACTAATGGCTGATTTTTATTGATAAATCCGCTTAGAACAGTTTCTCCAGCAGACACTTCTTTAGGTACAGACTCTCCAGTCAGTGCCGAGGTATCTACTAATGATTGGCCTGTAAGGATCGTTCCGTCTAATGGCACACGTTCGCCAGGTTTGACTAATACTTGCTCTCCAATCACTACATCTTCGGGTTGCTTTGTTATCAACCCGTTTTCTGTTTGGACATGGGCAACTTCTGGACGGATCGCCATCAATTCACGAATCGATTTTCTCGATTGGTTCACTGCAAATCCTTGGAAGTATTCACCAACTTGATAAAACAGCATAACTGCAACTGCTTCTGGATATTCTCCGATCAGCATTGCTCCGATAGTCGCAATCGCCATCAAAAAATTCTCATCAAAAATTTGTCCTTTGATTATGTTCCCGACTGCCCGTTTGATGATATCAAATCCAATGAGTAAGTATATCAACAAAAATCCGATAAATTTGATTGGTTCAGCTGGTGACCACAGGAACAAAATCAGCAAGCCGATAGCAGAAAGGATGATACGTAGCAATGTACGTTTTTCATGGTCGTCTTTTTCTCCCTGAACTTCTTGTTTTTTCTTGGTGATCTCTTTCATCGAAACATCAGGTTCTACTTCCTTTATGACTCTTTTCGTTTCGTTTTCAATTGTTGCTAAATCTTTATCACTCGCTTCGATCGTCAGTTTACATGTCGTAAAATTGACAGTCGCTTGCTTTACTCCTTTGATTTCATTCACTTTTTTCTCGATTTTCATCGCGCAATTGGCACAATCTAATCCATCTAAATAATAACTCTTCATTTTCCTCACTCCTCGCTTTTACATATGAGTAACTCTTCATAAGTAATTATATATGAACGAACACTCATGTGTCAAATAGAAAATGTCCTTTTAGAGAAGTGAACAAAAATATTTTTCAGATTTTATCTTTTGAATAGAGTCTGGGACAAAACTAAAAAGCAGGTTTGCTAAAGACTCTCGAATAAACGAAAGTCCAAAAGTCAGTTTTGTCGGAAATTTCGAAAAAACGAGCATGGGACAAAAGTAAGAAACACTTTTGTCTCGACCTCGAATACCAACCTATCTATTCAAAAAAGAGTCAGGTTCAAAGGGTGGATACAAGGGTAAGTGACGATACTTTTATAAGATAGATTCAGATATGTCGATTTATAATACAGGATTTCTAAAGATATCTGAGGCAGAAATATGAACAAAAAAATAAGCCAATATCCACAAAGATCATTTTTAAAATTTTTGAGGATAACGGCTTATTTTTGAAAGGAGTTGCTTTGTCTTTATCGTTTGCTATCACCTAGTACCTGTGATACTCGTTTTTCACGTTTCTCTCTAACATGAGCAAATAAATGAACATCAAAGTAAATCAATAAAAAAATCAGCGATCTTTCTTTTCTTTGCTGCAAGTAGCCAGTATTTGATAAATTCAGTTTGGACCTTTTCTTCTTCTTCGATTGCGATAAACACTTTTTCAACTAGTTTTCCAGAACGCACCCCCACTGTTTTGTCTATTTGAAAGGCCTGACCGAAGGCAATCAGCTTCGGTGTCCCATTTGATTGTCTCAGTTCAGCCACTACAGATATCCGAGTAGGATTTTGGAGATCATACTCCTTTATTTTTACAGTAGGTACTCCTTTGGCAGTTTGAAAAAGCAAGTTGATTTGTTGAAGATCCTCCGCTTTTGCTTCTCGTATTTCCATTTGTTTCACCTTTTATTCAAGATTCACTAACATTTCAGGTACGACAAACTCTAACCAACTTTGTGCAATGATCTCATGTCCGGCAAGTGTAGGATGTACGCCATCTTCTCCTGTATATTTGCTGAATCCTCGAATAATTCCCAACGCATTCAGTTTTCCATCTAAGGAAACAAACACCAGATGGTATTCTTCCGCTAACCTACGAATGATCTGTATTTTCGGATCAAGGTCCTTGCGCCAAGTCTGACGATCAAGTGGCTCTGGTAATACAAAAGGCTCCATTAATACAACCTGATTTATCCCTTTCTCCAACAATTTTTCGATCAAGTAACGGTAATCTTCTTCAAACATCGTCATTGATTGCTCCGTTGCAAACGTGGTTGGATCATTCACATTATGCCACGTATCATTGATACCGATAAGAATCGAAACGATATCTGGTTCAAGATCTAAACAGTCTGTGTCAAAACGTGCTCGTAGATCAGCAATCTTATTTCCATTGATGCCTTTATTAAGAACATCAAATTCGATAGTTGGAAACTGTGTGCCCAATCGTTTTGCTACCAACAATGGATAACCATTACCTAAATCCTTTGAGTCATTATATTCTCTGCCACAATCAGTAATACTATCACCAATAAATAAAATACGTTTTTTCAAATTACTTTCCTCCTATTGTGTCTATTTACGCTTTCTTTTTTCTCTTGTATATGATCAATCAGCGTACTTTTCGGGGTTATATTCCTTCTTCCCTAACGTATTCGCTTACATTAGTATAAAAGAAAAAAAACAGCATCTCCGGCTTAGATTTCACCTGGAAACAATAAGCAATATTGAGAATGTGTCTTTTCATTCCTATTCCAACACGCTGTTTGCAATTACTCTTTTTTTGCTGTCTGCACTAAAATAACTCTACAGATTTTTCTTCCAAATTTCCATGCTTCGGTTAGATTTTTGCATTATCGTTACGTTTAACTTGTTAATCAGGCGTAGCCATTCATTTTGCAATGAGGTCGAGATAAAAGTCGTTTAGGTTTGAGAAATTGAAGAGAAAAACCTGATTTTCGGATACCGTTTATTCGAGAGTCTGTAGCAAAACTGATTTTTAGATTTGTCCCAGATTTGTCTCTTTTAAAGCAATGCTTTCCATTTGTCTGGTACATTCTAATAAGCCAGCTTTAATTTTAACTATCTTGCACCAACACAATCGTATTATACCATCATTTTCCAGAGACAAATATGCTATTCTTTTTTTCAACTATTTTACTTCTTCGTACCTGACCATTTCATTGAGAGACAGTTTGATTTTTGCTATCTGTGAGGAATGTGTCAATACTAAAAAGGACCCCACAAACATTCATCATGAATGTTCGTGGAATCATTTTTTGGGTTTAGCGATTGCTTTTCCTGTTGCTTCTAGCACTTCACTCTATCAAAATCTCTAGGACAGCTAACTGTTTTTTTATGGATAAATACGGTTCAATAAACGTGGGAATGGGATTGCTTCACGTACATGATCAATACCGGCAATCCAAGTCACCGTACGTTCCAGACCTAGTCCAAATCCAGAATGGGGAACAGAACCATATTTACGTAAATCAAGATACCAAGAATATTCATTTTCATCTAATCCATGATTTCTGATTTGTTCTAATAAAAATTCGTAATCCGTTGCCCGTTCACTACCACCGATGATTTCGCCATAACCTTCTGGAGCGATCATGTCGGCACAAATAACAACATCATCTCTTGTTGGATGTGGCTTCATGTAGAAAGGTTTGATTGCTTTCGGATAGTTCAAAATAAAGACAGGTTGTTCAAACGAATTTGCGATGAATGTTTCGTGTGGTGAACCAAAGTCATCTCCCCACTCAATGTCATCGAAGCCGTTTTTCTTCAATAATTCGATTGCATCATCGTATGAGATACGTGGGAATGGTAATTTTGTATAAGTTTTCAGCACTTCTTTGTCTCTTTCCAAGACATCTAACGCATAGTCACAGTGATCAAGAACATTTTGCACTAAGAAAGCGACATATTGTTCTTGGACTTCTAGACTTTCTTCCTGATGCATAAAAGCCATTTCAGGTTCGATCATCCAGAATTCAATCAAGTGACGACGAGTTTTTGATTTTTCCGCACGGAAAGTTGGTCCGAATGAGAATACTTTCCCAAAAGCCATTGCAGCAGCTTCCATATAAAGCTGTCCGCTTTGAGATAAGTAAGCTTTTTGATCAAAATAGTTTGTTTCAAATAGATCCGTTGTTCCTTCTGGTGCAGAACCAGTCAAAATCGGTGGATCGATCTTAACAAAATGATGATCATTGAAAAATTCATACGTTGCACGAATGATTTCATTTCTGATTTGCATGATCGCATGCTGTCTTGAAGAACGTAACCATAAATGGCGATGATCCATCAAGAAATCTGTGCCGTGTTCTTTTGGTGTGATAGGGTAATCATGACTTTCACTGACTACTTCAATGTCAGTGATCCCAATTTCGTAACCGAATTTTGAACGGCTATCTTCACGGATTTCACCTGTTATGATGATCGATGTTTCTTGGTGCAAGTTTTTCGCAAGTTGGAAAACTTCTTCTGACACTTCACTTTTTACGACTACTCCTTGGAAATAAGCAGTACCGTCTCTTAATTGTAAAAAGGCGATTTTTCCGCTTGAACGCTTATTGGCTACCCAAGCGCCGATTTTTACTGTTTCTCCCACATGGTTTTTCGAATCGATGATTTGAATTTGTTCCACGTTGACTCTCCTTTATCATTTCCTATTTTTAGGATTAATTTTGACTTTTACTCTCAATGAATCGGGCAATCCGTCTCACTGCTTCTTCTAAGGTTCCTAGATCTGCCGCATAACTCATACGCACATTTTCTGGCGCACCGAACCCTTCACCAGTTACCAAAGCAACGCCAGTTTCTTCTAATAGATCTTCTACCCAGCGAGTGACGTTCTCATATCCACAAATCGCCATCGTTTGTTTGACATTCGGGAATAAATAAAATGCACCTTGGGGCTTATTGATCGTTACTCCAGGTAAGTTAGAAACAAGCGGATATATGATATTCAAACGCTCTTCAAATGCACTTCTCATTTCCTCTACCGTATCTTGAGTCCCTGTCAAGGCCTCAACTGCCGCGTATTGACTAACTGCAGTTGGATTACTGGTCGACTGTGAAGCAATAGCGATCATTCCATTGATGATCTCTTGATTACCTACAGCATAACCGATCCTCCAACCTGTCATCGCATATGTTTTTGACACGCCATTGATGATGATGGTTTGTTGACGAATTGCTTCTGATATCGTTGCAATTGGAGTAAACTCATTGCCATTATAAACTAATCGTCCATAAATATCATCTGCAACTATCAAAATATCGTTTTTGACAGCCCATTCCCCAATTGCTTGAAGTTCATTTTTCTCATAGATCATTCCTGTCGGATTTGACGGGGAATTGATGATGATTGCTTTCGTTTTTGCTGTGCGTACTTGTTCGAGTTGAGAAACAGTTACTTTAAAGCCGTTTCTCTCTTCGCCTTTGACAAATACTGGCTTTCCTTCTGCTAACTTCACTTGTTCTCCATAACTGACCCAATACGGTACCGGAATGATCACTTCATCTGCCGGATTCAAAATGGTTTGGAATAACGCATAAAGTGCAAATTTAGCCCCATCAGTCACAATTGTTTGTGAGGGTGCATAATCGACACCATAATTCTGTTTGAGATAGGCGACGACTGCTTGACGCAATTCAGGGATACCAGCGCTTGGTGTGTAATAACTAGCTTTACCATTTTTGATTGCCTCAATAGCTGCCTCTTGAATGTTTTCTGGCGTAGCAAAATCAGGTTCCCCAACAGTTAAGCTCAAAATATCCCTACCTTGTGCCTTCAACGCTTTCGCTTTTGCTGCTGCTGCCAGCGTAACAGACGGTTCTAGCCGTTGAATTTTTTCTGATAGATTCATCTAACTCATCCTTTACAATTTAGATATCGGTAATTGTTTTTACTTCTTTTCCTGTGTCAAAAGCAATTAGATAATAATTCAATTCATTATGTGAATTTTCTCCTGTGATTTCCCAGACTACTTGATCATCGTACATACCAAGAGTTGCTTTTTCGACTTGGATATCTGGATGAGCATCCGCAATCTTTTGTTTCGCTTCTTTTTCTGTCAGCCCGTCTTTTTGAGCTAAAACTTTTACTTTTTCACCCGATTTTGGAATGACGACCACGATTTCCTGGCCTTTATCATTTTTACCTGTCAAAGAGAAATACGTTTTTTTACGTGTGAACCAATAAAAGCGATCAACTTCCTTTAGATCGGCATATTTTTCGGCAATCTCAGTCGCTTCTTTTTTCGCCTGCATCATTGGACGACTTGAGCGTAAATAGAAAATCGAACTAAATACGATCACTGCTAATAAAAAAATGATCAAGCCAAGTAAAACGCGGTTGATTATCTTTTCTTTTGTCGTTTTTTTCTTTTTGTTTTTCTTTGGTGATTTTTTCAAGGATCGTCGCTCCTTTTTTTGTTCGCTATCATTCATTATAGCAGATTTTTGATATGAAAAAAGAATGTCACAGGAAGTTTATTCTTCGTTTTTGTTTAAGAAGTGATGGATGTCATGGCAAATCTCTTCTATTGAGTCTTCCTTGATCGTGATTTTTTTAGGTAAAGCTTGAATGATCCGCGCCCCATATTTAGCAGAAAGTAAACGCCGATCCAAAATCAGCAGAACCCCGCGGTCTTTTTCTGAACGAATCAAGCGACCTAATGCCTGTCTCAGCTTCAAGGCTGCTTTGGGGACCGACTCCTGATAGAAGGGATTGAGTCCTTCTGATTCAAGATACGCATTTCTAGCCCTTACCATCGGACGCAAAGGATTATCGAAAGGAAGTCGAGTCACTACTACGATTTGTAACGCATCTCCAGGTAGATCGACGCCCTCCCAAAAGCTGTCTGCACCAAACAGTACGCTCATTTCCGATAACGTGAACCGTTTCAAAAGTTTTTGGCGACTGCCACCAAAACCTTGTGCCAGAATCTCTCGTCCTTGCTCCAACATAGTCAAATGAATCCATTGGTACACTTTTTGTAAAATATCATGTGAGGTAAAAAGGACTAAGATCGGACGCTTCTCTTGTGTAATCAACTCCATGAGAGAATTTGCCAAATAATCAACATATTGCTGCCCACTCACTTGATTGATTGCCGGAGCATCTTTAGGCACATAGACTCTAGCCTGTTGCTCATAATCATAAGGAGAAGCAATCACTTTGAGTGGTGTTCCTTCTATCCCCAAGCGCTTCGCTAGATAGTGACGATTTGGCCCGACTTTTAATGTGCCGCCGATATATAATATTCTTTCATAGCGGGGATACCAAGCGGTTGTTTCTAATAAAGCTGCCTGGAAATCATGCAAATGAAAAATCGTTTGCTGCGGATTCTTACCGGGTACGAACCAATGAATCAGATTCTCATGCCAATCTTCTAGCCATTTTCCCATAAAAAATCCTTGTTTTTCCATTTGATCAAACAACTGATAGAAAGTCGCCAAATCGATCCGCATCTGATTCGTCCAACTTTCTTGGATGATTTCTAGACTAAGGCGCATCTGTATCTGCAATTGTTGGATTTCGCGGTAAAACAAATGAAGATGATCAATTGCCATGCTTGCTTCTAATGGAAGCTGATCAAGCATATCTTTGGTGATCATTATTTCTTCTGGATATTCGCCATGGGTCTCTTTAGGTGCAAACTCATTCAATCCTTCTGCCAGAAAAATCTGTGCCTCACATAATGCACTTAATTCATCTCGGTAAATCTCAAGCCAGCGACGCATGTCATGATTCTCCGGCAAATAACTTTGAATGCGGTCAAACAATCGTTCTGGATCTTCAAATTGCTGGATTTGTTTATAAAATTGAGCAATACTTAGCCGCTGGTCGTTCACCTTTTCTGCAATGTCTGGTAAATGATGCGCTTCATCGATCAATAAATAAGGACTTTTTGGAAGTAAAGGTGTTTTCCTTTGTGTCTCTTGGACTAAAAAAGCATGGTTCACAATCAAAAAATTGCTCTGCTGGACTTTTCTTTCTAAGAAACGGACAAAATCTTGTTCATAGAAAGATTGATTACGTGCTAAAAAGTTTGTTCCTCGATGCGCGATCTCTGAGAAAAAGGCATGATTCAGATTCGTCAGATGCAATTCATCTAAATCACCTGTTGTTGTTTGGGTCAACCAGACCAAGACCGACATTTGATAGAGAGCATATTGTTTTTGCTCCTTTGGTGTTGCCAGTGTTGCCTTGAATCGTTGGAGATCGATATAATGACGGTAACTTTTGATGATAGTCGCTTGGATTGGTTGCTCCAATAACTGATTCAACAAAGGGATATCTTTTTCCATGATCTGCTGTTGTAAAACAAGCGATACTGTACTGATGATTGCTGGTTTTTCTGGTGTTGCCAGATAACTAAGGGGTAAGAGATAGCCGATTGTTTTGCCCATTCCTGTAGCAGCTTCAATCATCAGATTTTTAGACTCATCTTTTGTAAAATGGTCATACACAGCATTCATCAAACGATTCTGCTCTTTTCGATACATCAATGTTTTGCCAAACATCTTCTCTTTGGCCTGTTTCTTCCTTGGATAGACCTTTTTGCCATAATGCACATCTGTGTAGAGCTCTACTTCTTTTTTTCGCAAAGCAATGCCATCAATGATTTCCCAGTCTTCCTTCAATCTAGGAGGATTCTCTCGCATTTTATCGGTCACGTGTTGGATGAATCCAGCGGTATCCATTCCTGTCTGCCCGCTTAATTCAATGATTTTTTCTAAAGTGATGATCGGCAGCTGTTGCATACGCTCTTCGATCAGTAAAAGAAGTTGCGCAGTCACTTCTGCATCACTGTCTGCCTGATGGGGATTTTCGTGGACAAAGCCTAGACTCTCAGATAAATCAGAAAGACGAAAACTTGGTTCACAGGGCAAGAAAATTTGTGCTAACTCAACGGTATCGATTCCTGGAATCGTCAAAGCTGGTGTATTGCAACGGGTCAATTCTTGGTTAAGAAAATTATAGTCAAAGTATATATTATGTGCGACAAAAATTGTGTCAGCTAATAAATGATAGATTGTTTGTGCAACGTCTTCGAAATAAGGAGCTTGCTGCACACGCTGATTTGTAATCCCAGTTAAATGTTGGATTTGTTTAGAAATCTTTCGGCCTGGATTAATATCTATCGAAAAACGAGAAGTGATTCGACCACCTTCAATCATGACACACCCAAATTGGATTATTCGATCTTCTTTTGGATTTGTCCCAGTTGTTTCGATATCAACAACTGCATAAGTTTTTGGTTTCAAAATAAATACCCCTTCTCTTTCCTTTAAATATTCTCTTGCGATTATACTACAAACCTAAGAAAATTACTTTGACCCTCTCCTTTCTTTTAGTAAATCATCATAAAGATGGGGAGCTTCACAATGGATAAAACAGTTGCGCAAGACAAAAAAAGCTCGGAAAACTAATTGAATAGTTTCTCCGAGCTTTATAAATTATATAGGTTGATTAAGCTTTAACAACGTTAGTTGCTTGAGGGCCACGTTGACCTTCTTCAACATCGAAGTTTACTGTTTGGCCTTCTTCTAAAGTTTTGAAGCCGTCGCCTTGGATAGCTGAGAAATGAACGAATACGTCGTTACCGTTTTCTGCTGTGATAAATCCAAAACCTTTTTCTGAGTTAAACCATTTTACTGTACCTGTTTCCATAATAAAAATCCTCCTTGTGTATCAACACATATTTTGCAATTACTTGAATGGTGTATATCTGGAAGATGTTTATTTGAAACAAGCTACCACAGATTACCGAACAAAAACTACATTCTTACTATATCATACCGTTTACAAAATTACCAGAGTTTTTCCTTATTTTTTGTATTTATTCTCTTATTTAGAAGATATATTTGCAAATAAACGAACGTTTTCTCGAAATCACCCCTATAAGATTCAGAAAATTTCTATTTTCTATTTTCACTTTTGTAAAAAATTTCAATTTATTATCTAAAAAATGATGAACGAACTTTGAAATCATTCAATGATCCACATCATTTTTTAACTGATAAAAATTAGTATGCGCATCTATCCCCTCTCAACTGTAAGGTGTCGTTTTTCTGAGAAAAGTACCTTCCCCTCGCAAAGCCAATGAGACTAAAGCACAAAAATAATGAGCGAGAGGCAAAAGCTAGGAACACTTTTGTCTCTCGCTCATGACGAATCCAACGGCTGAACCAGAGGAAACTCCTTCTCTCGGAGCTAAACACTTCTGTCAACGCCTGACTATTCATCTACTTCGATAGTTTTTCACTCAATAACGTAAGATCGCAACTAAACTCTTTTCGTCTGGTGCATCTTTTTGTTCAAGGATAAAGACCTGACCACCGTTCGTGATCACATTATCTGCTAGTTCATTCAGTACCTGACGGCGGTCATACTCTGTTTCTGGATCTTCGCCAAAACCATCTGCTAAATTAGATGTAGCAATGAATAAATGGGATATTTTTCCTTCTCTTGCTGCCGGTATAATATCAACGAGTTGATCAATGAACTTTTTATCAAGCAACTTATTGTAATCACTTGCTTCTTTGACAGCTAATTCTTGCGATAGTTTTTTTGCGCCTGCTTCAATTTCTTTTAATGAAAGTTGTGCAGGTGAAGCTGAGATCGCAACATCGGAACGATAATAAGGGTTCTTCGCCACTTTTTTGAACATCGTCTGATTTTCTGGTAGTGCAAATAAGAAGATAGGCCATTTCTCTGGATTTTCAAATGTATCTTTCAAATAGTCATCGACTGCTTGATAATAATTAACCCAATCAATTTCGACTTCTTCATCTTTAGGATTGACTCCATGGAACGTCGTACCTTCACTACCATTTGACGCATAGTTCAACCCGCCTCCTGTTAGTTCAGATCCTAAAGCAGTGACGACATCTTTTGGTGCATCTTCAGGCAAAGCCACTTCTTTGACTTGTTTATTCGTTACTTCGTACAATTTCATCGAATCACGATTCAATCCTAATAAATAGTATGAATAGTTGAAATGTCCATTTTTGATGATCGCTAATAAATAAGGTAGATTACTCACATAATACTGGTCATCTACAGGAATACCCAAACGGTGGATAAACACTTGTTCTGGTGATACTATGACAGCTACACTCGTTGTGGCACTACGCCAGAAAGACGGATCGTCCAACAAACTAGTAATTTTTCTTGGAATGGGGACCAATCATGCTCAGAGTATTTCTTTTCAAAGCGCTTTTTCGCTTCCTTTGCAAAATTCTTGAATTTGATTTGATCTTTTTCTACGTCTTGATGCGCAACATGGGTGTTTAACATAATCGTGACAAACGGTCCTTTGGTACCTTCTGAAGTCAATTGTGATAATAATTCTTTTTCTTTTTTTGCCATAAACGTACCCCTCCTAAAAAAATCATTTCTTTGTATCTGTAAATAAAGTCTACCACATCCCATTTTATCAATACAATAAAACGAATCCCAACCAGAGAAATACCTGATCGAATTTTAGTTGTGTTGTCCTACTTCATATTTTTTTCATACTTTCATCAATTATATGCTTATTTCCTTAACAGTAGCTTCAAACTCTCTTGATATACTATAAAAAACAAAAAAGAACGAGGTGATCTTATGCAATTATTCATGATTTTTAGTTTGGTCGCACTCTCAGCAGGCGCCCTTTTTGCAGCATCACGCCTAACCGAATCCGAAGTACAGCCAGTCAAAGTTCGTGTCAATGAACCCAAAAGATAACTTTCTCTGATTCTTCATTAATTAGACTTGTTCTTTATAAGGTTTTTTTCAGAACCATTGAAACCTTTTGTTCTCTCTGATAATATTCTAAGTTGTAAGAATCAATTTAAAAATGAGGAGAACAAAGATGTTCAAAAAAAATACCCGTTTTATTGTACTATTAGCAAGTCTTATCTTATGTATCACTTCTTTCTTGCCTAGCGCAACTGTTCAAGCAGACGACGCATTTAAAATAAATGCCAAAGCTGCCTTTGCCGTAGATGCAGAAAGTGGAAAAATCCTTTATGATCAGGATGGCGAAAAAAAGATGGGAATTGCTTCCATCACAAAGATCATTGGTCTATATATCGTACTTGAACAAATCAAAGAGGGTAAATTATCTTGGGAAGATAAGGTAGCCATTTCGGATTATGCAGAAAATTTAAGTGTCGTGCCGGATCTATCGAATGTTCCTTTGCATAAAGAAAATGATTATACAGTGAAAGAACTTGTTGACTCAGCTTTCATCCAATCAGCCAATGCTTCCATGGTTGCTTTAGCTGAAAAAGTTGCAGGCAGTGAAAGTAAATTTCTTGAGTTAATGAAGAAACAACTAAAAGATTGGGGCATCAAAGATGCAACGATCGTCAATGCATCAGGTTTAAACAATTCTTACCTAGGTGAGAATCGACCTGAGAATACTGGTGAAACAGATGAAAATCAACTGTCTGCGAAAGATGTCGCTATTGTTGCTCGTCACCTCATCTTAGATTACCCTGAAGTCTTAAAAATCACGAGTACCACAAATCAAACATTCGGCGAAAATACACAGTCACCGGTTGAAATGGTCAATTGGAACTGGATGCTACCTGGTTTTGTAAACTATCACGAAGGTGTCGATGGATTAAAAACTGGCACAACTGATTTTGCGGGTGCATGCTTTGTCGGAACGATCAACAAAGATGGCCGACGAATCATCACAGTGGTTTTAAATGCAGATAACCATGAAGAAAATCCAAGTGCCCGATTCAATGAAACGTCACGATTGATGGATTATTGTTATGACAACTGGTCAGAAAAAGAACTTGGAAAAGCAAATGCAAGTATTCCGAGCCTAAAAGACATCAAAGTGAAAGATGGAAAAGAAACCTCCGTCAATGTTGCGCTAAAAAGCCCTGTAAAAGTCTGGGTAGAAAATGGGATGGATACTGGGAAATTAACGATTACTCCAACACTTGATAAAAAGAAAGTAACGGATGACCAAGTAACCGCTCCTATCAACAAAGGCACTACAGTTGGCTCAGTAACGATCCAATTAGCTGATGACAAATTAGGCTATTTGGAAGCAAATCAAGAGCCTTCGACAGACATCATCACCACTTCTACTGTTGAAAAAGCAAATATTTTTGTCATTGGTTGGCGCCATGTCACAGATTTTTTCAGTAATTTATTTTAACATCATGAAATAGTCACCAAAAAGAGGTCGAAACAAAAGTCGTTTAGGTGTGAGAAATTGAAGAGAAAAACGAGCAATACGCTTTTTGTATTGTTCGTTTTTTTTTTTGAAATTTCCGGAAAAAATGACTTTTGGACGCCATTTATTCGAGAATCTGTAGCAAAACTGATTTTTAGATTTATCCCACATTCTTTTTTTGTGTCTGATGGATATTTGCTTTGCTAAAGTCTGAGTAACAAAACTGTAGCTCTCCGATAAAATCACCTAAATCTTGGTACACTGCATGAGTACATAATGCGAAGTGTGTGGGTTTTCTTTTGGCCCTTCTGATTACTTTGGTATAATCAGGTAAATGGAAGTTTCGGAGGAAATAAGGATGGGTGAAAAGCAACAAATATTGCGAGATACAACGGTAAAGCCAACTAAGGAATTGATCTCTGCTGGACTAGGAGAAGCAGCTATACTATACGAAGAGTTCATAGGAATATAAAAAGCCAAGGAATCACTCTTATGGATTGGCGGTTTTATAATGATGGAAAAGCTTGGCTATCAAAAGGTGAAGACAAGTGGACCACATCACGTGGTTCACAGAAAGTAAAACCGATCTTCTGGCTTTCTATTTGGGACGGATTTTTCAAAGTATCCTTTCATTTTCCAGAAAAAATGAGGGAGGAATTAGTCACGCTCTCATTAAGGGAAGAAATCAAAGAGAAGATAAAAACTCTTCAATAAAACGGGAATAAAAGGAAACATCTTTCGGTTATCTTTGATGTTGATCATCTAGAACAATTGGCTGCTATCTATTAACTAGCGGAATTTAAGAAACAGAATGGATAGTTTTCCTTAGATTTCCAGCTATCAGCGAACTAAACGCAAATCTTTTCTGGCCATCGCATCTTTGACTGTTGATGACTCGTTTAAGATCTACGAAACAACCTTGCAAGAAAATTGCTCGAGATAAAAAGGGAGGTTGATCTTTATCGCTGTCTTTTCAAAAAAGCTTATTCTCAGTTTTACCAGTAGTTACTGAAGATAAAAAGAAAGTACTTTATTGAAGAGCCTCCGCTAAGCTTTGGCATTGGGACATTGGGACCTCACTTCCTTGTTAAGTACTTTCTTTTTCTTAGTTATCACAATAATTTATTCGATTTGTCCATACCTACAGTGATCGAAATGACTTCTGGATGATCCATGATCGTTCGAACCAATTCTTTTTCAAGCATACTCGTTTTTACTTTTACTATGTAGTGTAAGGAGCAAGTTTCTTTATTGATTTTTACTTTTTTTAAATTGCAGTTTTCTGTATATTCTGCAATTTTTTCTTCAATAATACTCGAAAGAAACAAGGATTTAGAAACTTTTAGCTTGATCGTTTTTTCAGTATTAAAAACTGTATGTTTATTTTTGATTGGAAGCATGAAGATGATGACTTGGATAGCAGCAACTATACTAGACACTAATAGTGCATAGACAATATACCCCGTCCCTGTAGCTAAACCAATCGACGTTGCCCAAAAAATACTGAATATATCTCTCGAATTCCCTTGAGCAGACCGGAACCGCACTAAGTTAAATGCGCCCAGAACAGCGATCCCCGTACCTAAGTTACCGTTGATCAACAAAATGATGGTATGTACTAAAGTAGGTAACCCAATCAAGGCAAACATGAAGTTTTTTGTACAGTTGTTTTGATACATATGGGTGTAAGCAATCAGAATGCCTAGCAAAATCGACACCACCATACATAAAAAGAAATCATCTAGTGTGAGTTGAGAAGGCTCATTTTTTAAGACACTATTGAACATAAAGTGGGTCCTCTTGGATATATCTTTTATAGACTTGTTTATATTTAGAAAATTTTATCTCTTTTTTGCCCATCCTATCCAATCCTACCTGTAACCATTCAGGTATTTCTCCTGTCGTTTTTATTTCCATCAGCACATCGATTTCTGGCGCTACCAGATTGTCTTCTGCACAGTGTTTCCAGGTCGTTAAGTCCATTAGACGGTAATGGATATTTTGATCAAAAGTGATTCGCAAGTCTTCTGAATCTCTATTTACAAATGCTTCTCTTAAATAATAGATATATACTTTGGGCTCCAATGCCAACCTTCTGAACAACCACTGTATTTCATTAAAAATATACTCTTCTTCTAAATTACTGAATATGGTCTCTGCCAACTCGATATTTTCCAGCATATCATCAAGCTCATGATGCGCTAATTTTATTCTACGTTTATCTGTCATTCCTTGAAACTTTCTTTTTATCTCTAAGTAGATAGACGATATGTCCTGAGGATCTCCATATTTTCTGATTCTAAATTTTTCTCGATAGGACTTTTCTGTAGTGATTTCTTTTAAAAAGTGATGATCGTTTGTATCAAAATACAAGGAAGAAATAAAATGATCACTATATTTATCCCGAACTACCTGTTTTGGAAATAGTGTTTTCAAATACTTAGCTTGATCATAAGTTAATGCAAATTTTCTTTCAATACGTTTAAATCTTTTTTTGTTCATATACTATCTCCTATAAAATACTTTATCTCAAAATAGAACTACTTTCGATTATACTTGTGACAGTGAATGTATAAAAAAGCGAGTGGATAAATACTGTTTTTTCATTCTGGTCTACTTGTTCCACGTTTTACTATGTATACTTCTTATCCATCTTGTTTTTTCCATCACATCATCCAGTTCATTCCTTCCATAGATTTTGTTGCCGTTAACATTTTATTATGCAACTGGTTTGTTGCTTGACCGATATTTTCCAATAAAAAAAAATATCGTTTTCGCATTCATTTTCATGCTACAGTTATTTGTATCTACAAAAGTCTTCATCAAGATCGAGGTCTAAAAAATCTGTTAATTTGAAGATTTATATTTTCGATAAAAGCTTTTTTCAACATAATTCGTTATAATAGAAACGTTGTAAAAAAACTGATTGACTATTTAGTAGCTAACTTATCTATATCCGCTGTATTTACTACTAAATGATGCTATCTTTTTTAAGAAAAAATTTACAAATCGAAAGGAGTTCATTCAATGAATCTTACTAGAGACCTGATATTTTTAGTTATCTATATTTTAGGAATGTCAGGCATCCTCTATTGGCGCAAGCGCCAAAGCGATCCCGCTCTATTCTTTTATTGTGGGACGTGGACTTTTATGATGATGGTCACTTACTTCGTCGTTTTAGAAGTTTTTTATCATACATTTTATTTTTTGATTCCATTGCTATTTTTCAGTATTTTTGCATTTTTCTATTTTAAGGAAAAACGTAGGTTAATCAATGGCGTACTTTTTAATACGTTTTTGATTGTCTTTGGTGGTTATCTAGGGTGGCTACTAATAGAGACGCAAAATATCTTTATCGGTGGGTTATTGGCTTTGATCGGGATACCAATATTAATTCTTTTGGCAATCGGTATCTACATTTTGATCATTTTTTTATTTTGGAATGGTGTTGTAGTCATGAAAAAAGAATCCCGTTCTTTAGCCAATCTTTTGACTCTCTTGTTAGGAGTCGCTTTGACTATCTTTTTGATATTGGACTATACATTAGTCCGTTGGCTCCCACAATGGGCAAATGCTCTATTTGCTGTCATTCCGTTTATTTTTGCTTATCTACTCATCGTTTTCTTTAATTTTATGACTATTTCAATTTTGTATCAGTTCAACCGTCCAAGGTATAACCAAGATTATATCGTTGTTCTAGGCGCTGGTTTGATTGATGGTGAACGCGTATCTCCCCTACTTGCTAAAAGGATCAATAAGGCGATCGCATTTTATTGGGCACAAAGTAAAGCAACTTTGAATCCACCAGTCTTGCTCATGTCAGGAGGAAAAGGAACCGATGAAAAAGTAGCTGAATCCATTGCAATGAAACAATATGCTTTAGAAAAAGGGATTACCGAGCGTGATATTTTAGTAGAAACAAATTCCACAACGACGCTAGAAAATATGCTGTTTTCAAAAGAAATAATGGATCAGCAAATGAATGGGCCTTATCGCGCGATTTTTACTTCAAATAATTACCATATCTTTAGAGCTGGACTATATGCGCGGCAAGCGAAACTCAATGCAAACGGAATCGGTGCAAAAACTGCACTATACTACTTACCGAATGCTATCTTAAGAGAATTTATTGCCATCCTTGTCTTACACAAAAAACGCCATCTTATCATCTGTGGCTTGATGGTCGGCTTTGCAGTATTTTCTGCTCTTATTCTCAAATTCGCTCAATAAAAAATGGAGGCCTTGTGGCACTCCATTTTTTATTTCTCTTTTTGTCGTGAGATTCTTCCAAGGATCGGTAAGAACAAGATCCCTTTTTTCACTTCAACTTTTTGCGCAGAATAGATTCCACTATTTCCTGAACACATAAAGCTAATCAAACAGATCATAAAGAAATAGCTGGCTGCTTGACCTCCAAAAAGTTCGATCCCCATAACAAAGCAAGCAATCGGTGTATTCGTTGCTCCAGAGAACACCCCAATAAACCCTAATCCTGCTAAAAAAGGTACTGATACATGAAGAATGGGTGCTAATGTCGCACCTAAAGTTGCCCCAATCTCAAATAAAGGGGTCACTTCGCCTCCTTGGTACCCCGCACCAAGTGATAGAACGGTAAAGCCAAGTTTCCCAAGAAAATCGTAAGGATGAGCACTTCCATTAAATGCATCTTGCAATAAAGGCAGGCTTAGTCCGAGATATCTTTGCGTCTGTAAAATCACTGCTACGAGCACCACGACTGCTCCTCCAATAAAATTGCGTAAAACTGGATGGGGGATCCGCTTTGCATACCAAGCTTTTAACCAGACGATCGAACGGCTAAAGAGCCAGCCAATGATACCAAATGCAATGCCTGCAAGCAATAGTTTGAAGAAAAGTGAAGGGTCCCATGTAGGAATCGCCCCCATTTGATAATGAGTATGCTTGACATTGAAACTTTCCGTTACAAAGTTCGCAAAAAGTGCTGCAAAAAAGCTTGGAAACAGTGCTTCGGTTCTCACTTTTCCGATTGCCAATACTTCTAATCCAAACAATGTCCCAGCCAAGGGTGTCCCAAATACTGAGCTAAAACCTGCGCTGATCCCACTGATGACAAGAATCTCACGCTCGATTTTGTTCAATTTGAGCCAACGAGCAAAGTTCTCAGCAAGTGCCCCGCCCATTTGGACCGCTGTGCCCTCCCGACCAACAGAACCACCAAAAAGATGCGTGGTAATGGTGCCAAATAAGGTCAATGGGATCAGCCGCAATGGAATCTTTTCATTTCCTCCATTCCCTTGATCGATCACTAAATTGTTTCCTCGGGAAGAATTGCCCCCATACGTCGTATATAGATAAGCAAAAAGTCCCCCACTTATCGGTAAAAGAAAAAGTAACCAAGAGTGCTCCAGCCGAATAGCTGTCACATCAGTCAAACTAGTTAGAAAGAATGCGGATAAACCTCCCATAAAAATACCTAAAATTGCTGTAATCAATAACCATTTGATCATATAGATGATCACCTTCAATGGATCAGGTAATCGATTTTCCATCTCATTTCCTCCTCAAAAAACGCCTACTAAAAAAAGGGGGAGCCCCGTTTCTTTAGTAGGCGTCATTAGTTATCTTACGATCAACGTTTAAAGGCGAACACCATCACCTATTCACTTCACCAAATAAGATAGCATATTTTTCAGAAAAATACAATGAGATCACCGCTCATGTTTTACTCGTTCTGTGAATTCGTAAAAAGGAGCCAATTGTACCAACTGCTGATTACATTGGTCACTATCATGACAAATATAATTGCCTTTTTTCGTGTATGTTCCATCTGAACCAGTTTTTGTGGTAGAAAGAAAGAGTGAAACATTTGAAGTTCTTTGACAAATCGAACAAATTCCTTTGTTGATTGTAGGAGATAATGTTCCACTGATCCCTTTTAGTTTTTCTTCTTCATAATAGATCATAAATTTTTTCTGGCTACCTAGATCGTTCCAACCAATATAAGTATGTTCCTTTAAATCCAGTTGGTTCCAATCTGGTTGTTTTAACTTTTTCACTTTTCGGAATAATTTATCGATCTGCGGTTTTGTCGGTTGTATGAATGGAAGAACGATCACTTTCAATTCCTCTAATAGTCGTTCTGCTTTTTCTTTTTTTAGAGTGACGTCTAGTACCTTCTCCATAAATTCATTTACAGCTGTATTAGGATGACCAAGTAGCTCGTGGATTTTTTTAGCCGCTAATGCTTGGACTGTTTGAACTGTCTTTGGATCATTCACTGAACTATAGGCGTTTAACAGCTGCTCGACTTCTCGCTTAATAAAATAATATTGATATGGTTTGATTGTTTTTTCCATGACTTTGAGTCCTTTCTTCTTTCAAAATCGGCTACTTTGAAGAAAAAAGTGATCTTTCTATCAAAGTGCCTTTAGATAAAGCCTTCAAACTCTTTTAAATAAGATACACATCGCATCTTATCATCACCCCCTTTATTTTTATGTTGGTTATGTACTTTTTCATCTCAACAAAGTAAACAGTAAAAAGACCAATTAGTCAATGTCTAAACAAAAAACCCGAGAATTTTTTTCAAAATCCTCGGGTCGAAGGCTTAGTTAAATACCTTAAATCGATTGTTCTTTACCAAAATATCGTTGCCATTTTTGTTTCATTGAAGCTGTCATTGGTTGGGCTGCTTCTTTGACTGCACAATATTTATCCACAAAAGTAACGATATAACCTTCTTTATATTTAGGAGGGGCAATCGTTGCTCCCCACATATGTTTCAAAATAATATCACGCTCTAGATCTGAAAGCTCCGTGATTTTTTCAGCATTTTTCACAGCGATCCTTGGGTGAACATACGCATGTGTCCCTTCATCGAACTTCGTCGTACGCCAATCGTAGTAAAATAAATCATGTAAAAGGCCTGCTCGAGCAGTCGCTCTTGCATCACCGCCCCATTTTTTCGCTAATTTGTAGCTATAGTAAGACACACTGATTGAATGCTCTAATCGTGTCGAGTGGACATGTTGCGTATAATTTGCTAATTTCTTCACTGCATCAGTTTCTAATAGATCTTTTATATAAGACATATATTCTTCGTCTTCACGCCATTTTTCTGTCATAATTATCGATCTGCCACCTTTTTGAATTCCATTTATCTTTGAAATTGAACTTAGTATACCACTAGTGTTCGTAATATTCTAGTGAGGTTTTCGCAAAATGCAGAAAGCTTAATAGTTCCTTAACTATAAGGAGAAGTGATAAAGCATGATGCCCGCTGCAACTCCTACATTTAAAGACTCCGCATTTCCTTGAATCGGTATATAAACATTTTTATCCGTTAGCGCCAGTACTTCTGGACGTACGCCTTGACCTTCATTCCCCATCACGATCGCATAATTTTTCTTTGTCTGGATGTCATTCAAGGACATTGCTTCTTCATTCAGTTCTGTTCCATAGGTTATAAATCCTTGCTCTTTAAGGATAGGCAATAATTTTGTTAGATCCTCTTGGATGATCGGTAAATGATAGTTACTCCCCTGCATGCTTCTTAATACTTTAGTACTGTAGACATCCGCCGTTCCCTTACCTAGCACGACACAAGATAGACCAAAAGCATCGGCTGTGCGGATCATTGTTCCTACATTGCCGGGATCTTGTACGTTGTCAAGCAACAACCAACCACCTTCAAAATTCGGTATCTCTCTTTTTTCAGCTTCCACCACTGCCATAATTCCTTGAGGAGTTGGTAGATCCGAAACCGTTCCCATCACTTCTTCTGACACTAGTGTAACAGAAAGCGCCTGATTTTCTTCAAGCCAACTAGACCACTCAGTCAGACCGCGTTGCGTAATAAAAAGTTCGTTGACCTTCGCATTTGAGGCAACAGCCTCCTCAATCAGGTGAAACCCTTCAAGCAGATATTCCCCTTTTTCTTCACGATATTTTTTCTTATGTAATTTTTTTAATTCTTTGATTCTTGGATTTTTTGCTGATTGGATCTCTTTCACATTTTTCACCTCACCTGATTATACCATGGATTAGATCATTGCACTTGTTCAGTAGCAAAAAAGTCGGTATCATTAATTTAAAAATAAAAGAAAGAACGGTGAATAAAATGAACAAAATCAAGATGAACGTGCAAGGACGTGTACAAGGCGTTGGTTTTCGCTATATGACAAAAATCGTAGCGGATCAATTAGGGATCACCGGAACAGTGAAAAATGAAGATGACGGCTCTGTCACGATCGAAGCCGCGGGCGACGATGAGGCAATCAAAAAATTCGTGGAAGAAGTCAAACGATCACCAAGCCCCAGCGGACGTGTCCAATATGTGGACCTTCAGGAAAATCCAATGATGGAGGACAGAAAAAAGTTTGTTGTAATAGGCTGACCTTCTAGAAATGAATAGAAAATGCCAGAAAAATTGGACTGTCTGTATGTAAATCGAAAAAGTTTGTCCCTCTCTCCAGCCTAGATCGACAAAAAAACATTCTTATTAGCGAGTATATTAACCAGTGATAGGTATACGTAAAAGTGGGAGGACTTCAAAAGTTTTGGTTCAATAAAATGGAGTCTATACTATTTTGTGGTAGTGGAAAATCGACTTTGATTTTCTACTACCACTTTTTCGTTGTCAAATCCTGACGCTGACCAGTCAACAAGCGAACTTTCGAAAGGATCATTTTCCCTCTTTGTTCTAATGGATACGCATAGCTGTTTTCAAATATCCAATTCTACCTAAAAATTAAGTTTTGCTAAACGCTCAAAGGCTTCACCTAAAATTTCCAATGGCTGAGTCGCTGCTAGCCGAATATAGTTGTCCCCAATCGTTTCCCCAAACGCTTTTCCAGGGACAAAAAGTACGCCGCTTTTTTCTAAAACTTCTTCCACAAACGTTACTGAATCGAGCCCACTCTTACTGATATTAATAAAAGCATACATGCTTCCAGAAACAGAAGATAAAGATAAGTAAGGGATGTCTGCCACTCTTTTTTCAATATAGGCTAACCGTTCTTTGAATACTTCAACAACTGGTGCTACAAGCTGTTCATAGTGCTTTAATGCATAGATTGCACCTCTTTGAGAAGCAGTCAGTGCGGAATAAGTGATGTTTTCATTGATCAACCCAGCAATTTGATTGATGTATGCTGGTGCGATCATGTACCCTAAACGCCAGCCAGTCATCGCAAACCCCTTCGATACACCACTGACAGTGATCGTATTATCGGGTGCAAATCGCGCCATCGGTATGAACTTCTCGTTAAAGGCAAAGTCTTCATAAATCTCATCGGAAATGATATAGAGTTCATTTTCGATTGCGACTTCAGCGATTTTTTTCAACGTACTTTCAGAAAAAACAGCTCCCGTAGGATTATTCGGCGAATTGATGATGATCACCTTTGTACGATCCGTAATCGCTGCTTTTAAATCTTCCACATCCAACTGGAAGCCCTTTTCTTCATAGGTAGGAACAAAAACAGGCTTGCCTCCAGATAGAATGACTTGTTCCCGATATGGTGAAAAATAAGGTTCATGGATGATGACCTCATCCTCTGGATCTAGTAATGCCTGTAAAACTAGATACATCCCGTGCATTGCTCCGACTGTAGCTCGAACTTGGTTGCATTCAACGCTCAATCTATATTTCTTTTGATAAAAATCTACGACCGTTGACAAGAATTCTTTGCTGCCATCAGGCGCAGTATAATTAGTAGCACCATTTTTTACATCTGTATAAGCTGCTTCAATAATCGTTGGATCAGTGATCAAATCAGGATCACCAATCGATAAATCAATAATATCCTCTTTTTCCTTTGCCAAAATAGCAATATTCATCAACAGATTTTCTGCTGGTTGCTGAAACCGACGTGCAATCTTTTTGTCCATCTTACTTCCTCCATCTTTGTTACAACACTTTGTTCAAGAAATCCTGTGTTCGACTATTTTGCGGATTTTCAAAAATCTCTTTCGGTGTTCCCTCTTCTTGAATGATGCCGTCAGCCATAAAAATCACACGATCGGCAACTTCTTTTGCAAAACCCATTTCATGAGTGACCACGACCATCGTCATACCTTTTTTAGCTAAATCCTGCATGACGGCCAACACTTCACCGACCATTTCAGGATCAAGTGCAGATGTAGGTTCATCGAAAAGCATCACATCAGGATTCATTGCTAATGATCGAGCAATTGCTACCCGTTGTTGCTGTCCACCAGATAAATTGGCAGGATAACTATCCACTTTTTCCTTTAGACCAACTTGGTTCAATAATGATAGAGCATGTTCTTTTGCTTTTTTAGGGTCTTCTTTTTTGATTTTTACAGGTGTGATGGTCAAATTTTCGAGTACATTCATATGGGGAAACAAGTTAAAACTTTGAAATACCATTCCCATTTTTTGACGAATTTGATTGATATCGCTGTCAGGGGCTGTAATGTTTTGTCCCTTAAAAAAGATTTCACCAGAAGTTGGTTCTTCCAGCAGATTCATACAACGTAGAATTGTACTTTTCCCACTTCCTGAAGGGCCAATGATCACGACTACTTCTCCTTCTTTCACAGAAAGATCTATTAATTTTAAGACTTCATTCTCGCCAAAGCTTTTTGATAGTTTTTTTAAATTAAGCATTTAGACCCATTCTCCTTTCAACTAAAGCTAATATACGGGAAATACTGAAGGTCAACACGAAATAGATCAAAGAAACCAACACATATGGTAGGAATGGTTTGA
The DNA here is from genome assembly GCF_005236045.1 of Enterococcus sp. VV15. Classification (NCBI taxonomy): domain Bacteria; kingdom Bacillati; phylum Bacillota; class Bacilli; order Lactobacillales; family Enterococcaceae; genus Enterococcus; species Enterococcus sp. VV15. The sequence goes on along the minus strand of NZ_QPTY01000010.1, from coordinate 12,825 downwards.
AGCTAGCACCTTGTACCACGCCCGTTTGAAAGATCAATTCCGATATCCCAATGACCGAAACAACCGAGGACTCTTTGATGATCGTGACAAATTCATTTCCTAGAGCTGGAAGAATATTTTTGATTGCTTGTGGGAAGATGATGAAACGCATGGCTTCTTTCTGGTCCATTCCTAAAGAACGTGCAGCTTCCATCTGTCCTTTGTTGACCGCATTGATCCCGGCACGGACAATTTCGGCTACATAAGCTGCGCTGTTCAATGAGACAGCAATACAACCTGCTATCAGTTTCGATAGATCCAGTCCCAGTACTCCTGTTCCGAAGTAAACGATAAAGATTTGAACTAAGAGAGGTGTTCCCCGTACGTATTCGATATAAATAATGGCTAGCTAATGCCTTTAAAAATTTATTTTTACCCAATTTCATCAGTGCAAGCAAACTACCAAAGACCATTCCAAACAATACACCCACAAACGCTAATAAAATAGTGTATTTTGTTCCAATCAAATAATACGGACCGTATTTTTGAAGAAAGGACTGATCATCTTGGAACATCAATTGATTCGCTTGTTTTTGATAGTCTTTCAACAAGCCGTCATCATTGATTGTTTTGATTGATGCATTGACATGATTTTTCAGTTCTGGTGTATTTTTTGACATCGCAATAGCTGTGGTTTTTTCACCTTGCTCAAATTTTACTGGAGTCAAAGCTACTTTCTTATTCTGTTGGGCATATGCCTCTGCAACTGGTTGTTCCAGCACAACACCTTCAACTTTCTCATTCAGCAAATTATTGATCAGATCAGGAACTTTTTGCAGGGAGGTCAACTCTGCACCAGTCAGTTCATTTTTCACTAACTCCTCTTGTGTGGTTTGCTTTTGCGCCCCAACGGCTAAGCCAGAAAAATCGACTGTTTTCTTAAATTTATTTTTGTCCTCTTTACGAACGAGTACTTTTTGTTGTACCACGAAATATGGATCAGAAAAATCAACTTCTTGTAAACGTTCTTCAGTCACCGCCATACCAGATATAACTAAATCGATCTTGCCAGTTTTCAAAGCACCTAATAATGCATCAAAACCAAGCTCTTCTACTTTTAGTTTCACACCCATATCCTTTGCGATCTTTTCGGCAATGGATACATCAAAACCAACGATTTTATCCTTATCATCCACATTCGCATGGAATTCATAGGGCGCATAGTCCGCAGATAGGCCAACGACTAATTCTCCACTTTCTTTTATCCGATCGTAAATTTCATCTTTTTCTGCACCTTGTACTTTTACTGGTAAAAAAACTAGTAGAAACATCAGCGCCACTAATAATATGTTCATTCCTTTTTTCATCCATTTGGCCACCTTTGAATAATAATGTAATAAACAAAGCTATAAAAGAATAAATATTCATAAATAACTTGCTAATATACTAGCATAACTATTATAATAAAAAAAGATTAATTTAAAAAAATAATGGAAGAAGTTTTTTATATGACAAAAAATTTAATTGTTCGTGGGGCCCCTCAAGAGTATGAAATAAAAGAAAACGCATGGGATTCACTCCCTGAACACCTTTACAAAAGGCATATCGACAATGTTTTGATTCTCCATGGAAAAACATCTTGGAAAGCAGTAAAAGATGATTTCCCAGAGTTATCAATAACAAAACTTTTTGAATATTATGGTGGAGAATGTACCGATCCACTTGCTGACAGCTTTGTTTCTTTATGCAAAAAGAAGGATTTCAATGGTATTATTGCAGTCGGCGGCGGGAAAGTCGCAGATCTAGGAAAATTGATTGCCTATAAGACAAACTTACCAATCATCATCTTACCTACCTTAGCTGCGACGTGCGCGGCTTATACTCCACTTAGTGTGGTCTATAATGAAGAAGGAGTGATGCTTCGTTATGATATGTTCCCAAAGGCAAATGATTTGGTGTTGATCGATCCAAAGATCATTTTGCACTCCCCTCGCGAGATGATGATTGCCGGTATTGGTGACACCTTAGCAAAGTGGTATGAATCTCACGCAATCATCTCTCAGTTAACAATCAAGCCTATCGAAGTCCAAGTAGCGGAATTTGCAGCGTTACGATGCCGCGAAATACTATTAGAGAAAAGTGCAGAGGCAATGGAAGCGATGGACCAGCAAAAAATCAATCAAGCTTTTATCGATGTCGTGGAAACAAACATTTTATTGTCTGGTATGGTTGGTGGGTTTGGCGATGACTACGGCCGAACAGCTGGAGCTCATTCCATTCACGATGCGATGACCGTACTCCCTGATAGCCATCAGCAACTTCATGGAAACAAAGTTGCATACGGTATCCTTGTCCAGCTGATGATCGAAAATAAATTAGCAGAAATCGAACATCTACTGCCTTTTTATCATCACTTGAACTTACCAACGAGTTTAGCTGATATAGGTTTTCATTTAACAGAAAGTGACTATCAAGCCGTAACCGAACGCGCATGTTTGCCTGATGAAATGATCCACTTCATGAAAGAAACGATCACCCCAGCACTGGTTGTCCAGAAAATGAAAGAGTTAGAACAAGTGACACGGGGATAGGAAAGTACCCGACAATATGTAGCCAGTTTTTTATGGATCGGCTCGATAGCCAAAAAACAAGAAGTGAAAAAAATTGACATTCCACTTCTTGTTTTTGCGCTAATATTATAATTTCATGGAAATATCCGTTGCTCATCTTATTTTAGAGAACGGAGATGAGCGTGGGACAGACCTAAACGACTTTTGTCTCGACCTCATTTCTAGTTTGATTCTTCTTTTTAACAATTGGGTGTCTTTTTTAATCCTCCAATCGGTTATTTCTATGAAATTTCTATGAAGTTGATTGAATTATGAGCGCTTTTTTAGTATAGTTAAGCTTGTGTAAAAATTATAAAAGAGGAAGTATTTTATGAATAAATGGAAAAATTGGTTATTGGGCTCTGGGCTTGTCACGATCATGCTTTTCTTGTCCGGTTGTGTCCGCATGGATTCAAATGGTAACCCTGACACTTCAGGAATCATTTACCGTATATTGGTTCACCCAATGGGACAAGCGATTACATATTTAGTGGAAAACTTTAATTGGTCCTACGGCTGGGCTGTTATCTTGATGACAGTCATCGTTCGTATCATCATTTTGCCATTAGGTATTAGTCAATCGAAAAAAACAATGATCCAATCTGAAAAGATGCAAGCATTGAAACCACAAGTTGAAGCTGCGCAACAAAAATTGAAAGCTGCGACAACTCGAGAAGAACAAATGGCTGCACAAGCTGAAATGCAACAAGTTTATCGTGAAAATGGCTTAAGTATGACTGGTGGTATCGGCTGTTTACCGCTTCTGATCCAAATGCCGATCTTTTCTGCGCTATATTTCACTGCTCGCTATACAGAAGGCATCCGTGAATCAACCTTTTACGGGATCGACCTAGGTAATCCTAGCTTAGTTTTAGTAGCGATTGCCGGTATTGCTTATTTACTTCAAGGCTATATCTCAACTATCGGTATCCCTGAAGAACAAAAGAAAACGATGCGTACGATGTTGATCGTATCACCCGCTATGATCGTCTTCATGTCGATCAGTGCCCCAGCTGGTGTCACTCTTTACTGGGTAGTCGGTGGGATCTTTAGTTGTCTACAAACATTCATTACGAATGTCATCATGAAACCAAGACTAAAAGCCCAAGTTGCGGAAGAATTAAAACAAAATCCGCCAAAACAAGTGGTGACGCCTCGTAAAGATGTCACACCTGCTGAACCTGCGAAGCAAACAAAAAAACAAGTACAAGCACCAAAAAACAATGCTAAAAATGGTCGGAATGCTGGTAAACAGCAAAAGCGTAAATAGTAAATAGTTATTTGTAACTGAATAGCTTCTTCGATCGATCAAGATCACTTCTGATTTTATGACGATAAAAGCCAACGTACTGTGAAATATAGAAAACTATATTTCGCGGTACGTTGGCTTTTTTATACATGGTCTCTTATACATCCGTATTTATATCCAGTTGTATCAACAGTCAAGAAGTTGTGCTTGATTATTCTTCTTCATCGTCTCCCATGCCAGCAATCACTTGGTTCACTGAAACGATGCTCTCACGACCTGAACCAATAAAATCTGGTTCTGCTCCAATCATTTGCGAATTGATGAATTCGATGATCATCGGCAAATTCATGCCAGCATATAGTTTGATCGTTTCACCTTCCATAATTAGCTTGGAAACGGTATTTGCAGGTGTCCCGCCCAACAGATCGCAAAGCACTACGTAATCTTTCAATGGTGCTGTAACGGAGAGGAATCTTTCTTTATACGTGTCCGCGCCATCTTCAGGCAATAAGGGGATCGTATAGATATTTTCTTGTGGTCCCATGATCATTTCTGTACTGTTTTTTAGTTCTTCACAAAATTTACCGTGACTAATCAAGACTAGTTGTCTACTCATCTTTCCAATTCTCCCTTATTTCGAAATCACACCTAATGCAGATAATGCTACACATACGATCAATACGATGAATATTGCTCGAGTAGGTGTCATATTTTTCTTACCTAACATCCAATAAACGCCACCAACGATGCCAGCTGGTAAAAGTTTAGGTAAGATCATATCGATATAGTTTTGCATATTCAACGTTACCTCCCCAATCGTTGGTGCCCATGAGAATTTAACATTGATCATGGTTGCTACTAACGCTCCAACCATGAAAACTCCTAGTAAAGTAGCCGCATCTGTCAATGCAGTCAAGCGTGATTGCATCGTGGTAACTAGAGAAATCCCTTCTTTGTAGGCAAATTCTAGTTGTTTCCAACGAAAGACCATGACAGCGACCTGAGCAAGGATCCAGATAAGGATACCTACTGGATTACCATCTGTTGCCATATTTGCGGCTAAAGCTCCAAATATGGTCGGGATCAATGCCGCAAATACAGAATCACCAATTGCCGCAAAGGAACCCATCAACCCTGCTTTCATCCCAGAAATAGTTTCCTTTGAAGAGACTCCTTCTTTTTCTTCGATAGCAAGATCGATCCCAGTAATGATCGTGTTAAAGAAATTAGACGTATTAAAAAATTGCGTATGTGTTTTCATCATTTCTTTTAATTCTGGTGTGTCATCACCATAGATTTTTCTAAGTTGTGGCAAGATAGTATACAGATAACCTGAGCCTTGCATTCTTTCATAGTTCCAACCTAATTGGAAAGTAAACAAACTTCTACGATTGATCTGCTTAAAATCTTCTTTGGTCAATTTATAATTAGATTTCGTCATCTTCGATTTCCCCCTCATCAGATTGTGATTGCTGACTTACTACTGGATGTTGGTCATTCTTTTGATCATTCTTATAACTGATCGTTGCCAGTGCTAGACCAATCAATGCCACAGCAAGCATTGGTAATGAATTGAATGTTCCTGGGAAATCTTTGACCACGCTAGCCACACTTGTTCCTAACAATTGGACATTCGAGAACACTGTTGCTAATAACGCTGTGATCGTAAATCCTAAAATCAGATAAGAAATGTGTTTCTTTACTGGTAGGTAGCGTAGTAAAATTGCAAACCCGACTGCTGGTAAGACTGCCCCTGCAACAGATAAGCCATCACCTAGCCATTTTAGGTCGCCGTTTAAAACAGCCACAACATTTTGGACTAAGCCACCACCGAATGCTAGGGCCAAGAATACAGGAACCATTCTGGAAAGTGCCCAAGGTAATGCCCCCATCAAAAAGTTCCGTTCAATTGCTTTGTAATTCATTGCTTCCACATGTTGATCGATCCGATGCGCAAAATACGTATTCGCAAAGCGTGCCAAAATATCTAATTGGATCATCAAACTTGCTACAGGAACCGCGATGGCCGCAATTGCTTGTTCTGGGTTCATCCCTAGAGAAATAGAGAAAGCTGTTGCTAAGATCGTTCCAGAGTTGGCATCGATTTTTGATGCACCACCAAATGTTCCTACCCCTAAAACAGTCAACTGCATACTTCCACCGATGATTAAACCTGCTTTTAAATCACCCATTACTAACCCAGCATATAATCCTGCAAAAACTGGAGCGCTCATTGAAGAATAAATCTGTAATTCATCTAAAATTTGATACCCTGCATATAATGTTAATAATAATATCTGCCACCATTGAATATCCATGAATCATTCCTCCTATTTGATTAAAAGACTCATAAAGTCTTCTGCTTTGTCATTTGGCACCATTTGAGCGATCAAATGAACACCAAGCTGATCTAATTTCTTGAAGACCTCTACATCCGCATCTACGACATTGATTGATTTTGTAATGGAACGTGTTTCATCTGTTTGTGACATATTGCCGACATTTAATTCTTTGATCGGTACACCTTTTTCTACTAGCGCTAAAATACGATCGGGTTTTTTCGCTACGATCAGCACTCGTTGTGAATCATATTTACCTGCTAAAATATTTGCGGCTGCTTTTTCAATAGGTAAAATACTTAATTTGACTCCAGCTGGCGTTGCCAACTTTAACCCACTTTTTTCGATCGCATTTGTTGCTACCTCATCGTCTACGACCATGATCCGACCAATATTCAACTTCGTTGTCCAGAGATTTGCCACTTGTCCATGTATCAAACGTCCATCAATTCTTACTCCAATGATTGCCATCATCCATTCTCCTTTTCTATTGGTTCTTTGACAAAATCTATAACTTCACTGAATCTACCTTCTGTTTCAAAGATAACGATTTCATTTCGTCCTTTTCTAAGTAAACCCTCGGGAACAAACAGTGAAAGAATTGGTCCTACTTCCCAAAAACGACCAATATTCGTGCCATTCATCCAAACGATCCCTTTCCCAAATTCACTAAGGTCCAAATAAGTATCACCGATTTCTGATAGTTCCGTTTCAAAACAGTAAAATGCTGGTTGCCCTGCTTCCCATTTTTTTGAAAAATCGATGTGTTCTGCTGTCTCTAAAGGTAAACAATACTGTGTCCATTCTGTGATAAAATGAAGATCGCTCATCACCCCCGTACGTATTCCTTTTCTTTGCGTATCAGCTAGCAGCTTGTGTCCATAATTGACCCGTCCCATATTTTCAAATAATAGATCAATTTGATGGTCTTCTTTCTCAAGTGTCAATGGGATGGTCTCACCGATCTCTGTTTGGTATTGAATCGCTTGCTTTTCTTCATCGAGAAAAACATGGACCCGATCACGTCCGTCGATGATCCGTAATTTTTCATTGACCGCATCTTTTTTGATCGTTGTTCGATACAATAGGTACCCAGTATTCTGACCCAATTCTTCCATTGTTTGAGGATAGGTCGAGTGGATCGGCTCGCTGATGGTATCAAGTGTTGCGAAAAAGCTAACTTTTTCTTTTAAGTTGATTCCTTTTTTGACGATTGTTTCTTTTATCCATGGTTCCATTTGCTGCATTTCTGGAAAATTTTCTGCCATCATTCGTTTCAGAGCAAAATATTTTTCCGTTGGATTTCCTTGCTCATCCAATGGTGCATCGTAATCATAGGAAGTGACTTGCGGCAAATCGATCGTGCCTCTAGCTGAACAGCCATTCATAAACCCAAAATTAGTTCCGCCATGGAACATATAGAGATTGATACTACCGATCTGTAATGCTTCTTTGACTGCATCTGCTAATTCTTCCGGATCTCTTTTAATGATTGGCTCTTTCCAACGATTAAACCAACCATCCCAAAATTCCATACACATCAACGGCCATTTTTTACCATGTGCTTCAAAAAAATGGGCCATATCTGCAAAATTTTCTTTTGCTTTTGAACCAAAATTTCCTGTCGTAAAAACATCATCGTCGATCAAACTACCCGCTCTTAATGTGGCTTGCCACGGCCCATCAGAAGTGAAAAGCGGTACATTGATCCCACCTTCTTCCAAGTATTTTTTTACTTGTCGCAAGTATGATTTCTCTTCACCATATGACCCATACTCATTTTCTACCTGCACCATTAAGACGTTGCCACCATGAGTGACTAGATGAGGAACGATTTTAGGTAGTAGCGCTTGGTAATACCGTTTGACATACTTCATGAAGCGAGGATCCGCTGAACGAATACGGCACTCCTTTGTCAATAGCCAAGCAGGCAAGCCACCAAATTCCCATTCTGCACAAATATAAGGGGCAGGACGTACGATTGCGTATAATCCAAGTGATTGCGCTAACTCTAGAAAATAAGAAAGATCTAATATTTTCGAAAAATCATAGGTTCCTTCTTCTTTTTCATGGAGATTCCAAGGCACATAAGTTTCCACAGTATTAAATCCAAGCGCTTTCAAATTGTGCAATGACCGCTCCCAATTCGTCGGATGTACTCGGAAGTAATGAATCGCACCAGATAAAATTTTGAAAGGTTGACCGTCTAGCAAAAACTCTTCTTTTATTTCAAATCTAGTCAAGCAAATTTCCTCCTCGTTTTTAGAAATCGCTTTCTAATTTTGTAATCAACGAATCTTTCTGACGTTGATTTCCCTCCTAAAATAATCGACTTTCACAGGATCGATCCATCCTGTTTTTTCTTGTTGTGCATTCGCCATCCCACAGGCCATCGCAAAAGCAAGTGTTTCTTCAATCGGATAGCTCTTTGATAGAGCATGTGCTAAGCCTGCAATAGTCGAATCTCCTGACCCCACAGGATTCACCACCGCAATTTTAGGAATCGTAACCTGATAGAAGTGTCCCCCTACTTTAGCGATTGCTCCTTTTGCACCTAGCGAAAGAACGATCCAATTGATTCCTTCAAAAAGCGGATGATCCAATAATGATTGGATTTCATCTAACGAAGTAGCCGAAGAAATTGTTTGGTGAACCAACTCTCCTAATTCTTCCAAATTAGGTTTGATCAAAAATGGTTTTTCCTTGCCTTCCAAAACTTCAAGCAATGTTTGGCCAGAAGTGTCTAATAATACTCGTTTTCCTTTTTTATTCGTAAAGGCAAGTAACTCTGCATAATAGCTTTTAGAAAATCCTTGTGGCAGACTACCCGAAATCGTAAAGATATCAGTTGTTTCCATTAGTCGTGCAAAATGCTCGGTAAATTTATGTTGCTCTTCTTCTGTCACAACAGGACCGCTTTCCAATAGTTCTGTTTGATTCACTCCATGTAAAATAGCAATCGAATCTCTCGTTTCCCCTTTGATAGGTAAAAATTGATGCTTTATCCCTGATTGATCGAGTTGTTCTTTGATATATGCGCCATGCTGCCCGCCGACTAATCCAGTAGCTAAAACATCATCTGCTAATAAATGAAGGACACGGGCAACATTCAAGCCTTTTCCTCCAGCTGTTTTGTTGACTGTTTTGACCCGATTGACTTGGTCAATCCGTAATTCATCCAAAGTGTAAGCGATGTCAATCGAAGGATTCATGGTAACTGTCGTGATCATTTTGCTGTCACCGAATCTTCTTTTACTTTATCAAACCAAGGGGTGGCGTTCTCATTTATCACTTTATTCAACGATTCGATATTTTGTCGCCCTTGTGTTCTCAACCACTCAATCGCACCTTCTCTACCATTTTCAACATATGCTTTGACTCCATCTTTCCAAGTCGCACGTCCACATAACACACCGTTGAATGTTGAACCAGATTCATGAGCAAAGACCAATGTTTGTTGGAACAATGCAGTCGAAACACCTGCACTCAAGAAGATAAATGGTAACGGTGTTGCGTCACTTTGTTCCTTGAAGAATGCCGCTGCTTCTTTTTTACTATACGCAATTTCACCATCAGAATAGCCTTCTACATAGTTCATATTGACTGGCACTTCTACTTTCAATACATCGACTTTGTATTTAGGATCAGAAAATTCTTTCATCATCTCGATCACTTTATGCGGTTTGATCTTCGCATATTCTAATGAAGTGCTGTCATTGATCTTGGCATCATACGAAACCAATTCTAGATAAAACGGACGCTTTTCACCTGCACATTCACTGCCTAAACGTTCGATAAATACATGTTTCAAATGATTGATCTCTGGGTCTTCATCTACATCATAATAAAGCAAGAACTTGATCGCATCGGCTGTTTGTTCCTTTAATCTAAGCGTAGACCAATCCGCTAATAAATCAGGCAAGCGTCCTGGAGTTGTCGCATCATAACCCGTTTTTTCATAGGCTAAAAGCAGTCCTGCTTCCTTATGTCTGGCTTTTGCAGCTGGCAATCCATACTCTGGATCTAGTAAAATAGCAGAAGCATAAGGCGTTAATTCTGCTGATACTAATTCTTTGAATTCAGTGATCTGTTGTGCCGTTGGTTCTTTTCCTAACGCTTTGATCATCTTTTTCAAAGCACCTCGCTGGTCAATTGCCAACGCACTGATGATTCCTTCTTTTGTTGATAAACTCTTCATAGCTGCAACTTTTTCTTCATTCATCCTTCGTTTCCCCTTTGTTCACATATTCATGGATAATGACACCTTTGACCACTCGATTGACTGTACCTGTAGGCGATGGTGTATCTGGTTTATTCGCTACTTTTATCGACGTATCGAGTGCAATGATTTGTGCTGTCATGATCATAGGTAAGGCAAGATACGCATCAGGTAGGCTGATCGAAGCTTCTAACAAAAGACTTGTACCTGTAAAATCGATGTTTCCTGGTTGGGCGATCGCGATAACATTCGTGGTAATTTGGTCATCTTTTATTTCTTCTAGAATATCTAAGTCATAATTTCTTGTATACGGTTGGTTATTAACAAAACCAATAACAAGTGTTTCGCTATTTAAAAACGATTTAGGTCCATGGCGGAAGCCCATAGAAGAATCAAAGATCGTTGCCACTTTACCGGCTGTTAATTCCAATATTTTCAATTGTGCTTCTCTCGTTGCACCAGCCAAACTTCCTGAACCAAGATAGGCGATACGTTCAAATGACTTAGGCAATAATTTTTGAATTTCTTGATCTCTTGAAATTAGATCTTCTCCAGTTCTGATCAATTGTTGAAGATAACTTTCTTTTTTTTCAACGGTAGTCTGGTCGAATACCCATAACGCACTCAACAACATGCACGTAAAACTCCCTGTCATGGCAAATCCTGCATCATTTGATTTTTCTGGCATCAGTAAAAGATAGTTTCGGTCATCTGTCGCTGCATTCTTTGCTAACTGACCTTCTTTGGCGCAAGTGATCGTCAAATGGAACAATGTCTTGATTTGTTCATTGACGATCTTGACTGTTGCCACGCTTTCTGGACTATTTCCACTACGTGCAAATGACACCAGTAATGTCGGTTCATCTGGAAATAGAAATTCTTTTGGCGAAGATACGATGTCTGTCGTACCAAAGCTATGAAAAATAAAGTGATCGTTGTCACCATATTCATTTAAATAAGGTACCGCCGTATCCCCGACATATTGTGATGTTCCTGCACCAGTAAAAATCACTCGAACTCTTTTGCCGTTTGCTGCTTTTTTTATCTGATCAAAAAACAATGTTAATTTTTCTTGATTCTGTGCTAATATCTCAGCTGTTTCTTTCCATAATTGCGGTTGCTGTTTGATTTCTCGCGTAGTTATTTCCGCACCCAACTCTTTTAATTTATCCTTCGATAGTTCAAACATGTTGTTTTCCCTCTCAATCATTTTCGGACGTGGCGGATCTTATAATGAAACTGGTCTGCTCTCGCTACACTATCCGTATATTCAATAATTTCATTTTTCACATTATAGGTCGTTCGGCTTAGGTGTAATACAGGGGCGCCGTCAGCGATACGAAGCGGATCAGCATCTTTCTTTTGAACGATACTTGCATAAAATTCTTCATCTGCCAATTGAACTTGCTGTTCATAATCTTGAGAAAACACATCATACAATGGCTTACTTTCAAGTAATGGCAGATTAAGTCCAATAAATAATTTTGCAGGTAAATAAGAACGTTCCACCATCAATGGTTCGTCATCCGCTAAACGAAGTCTTTTCAATTTGAAAACTGTTTCACCTAAATTGATGTTTAGATTCTTAGCAACCTTTTTATTTGCTTCCATTTGCTTGAATTCCAAGATGACTGTATTAGGCACCCGTCCCAATTCCCTCATCTCTTCTGTAAAACTATACGCTCCCGCCAGATCAGACGACTTATCTGATAAATCAGACACATATGTTCCTTTTCCGTGTCGGCGATAAATATACCCTTGCGTCTCTAATTCTTGTAAAGCAAGGCGAACAGTTGTCCGACTCACTCCATAATGCTGACAAAGTTCTCTTTCAGATAACAATTTGTCATGAGGTGTCATCTGTGTTTCGATACGTTCTTTCAATACGTCAACTAGTTGATAATATAATGATTTTCCTTTACTTGAGCTCTCCATAAAAATACCTCTTCTTTACTGGTTATAACCACAACACAAGAATACTCATATATCCGTCATTTGTCAAAGGATTTTCGGCGTAAAAAAGCTATTATAACAAGGTTTAAGACTTATTTAGAACTGGTATCAAAAGATACCTCAAAAATACCAGTTGACAATAAAAGAACAAAAAAAAGACGAATTTTATAAATAATTCGTCTACATAGATTAACTTGTTGAACAATGTAATCCACATTGATTACTATGATATTCTTACAACTAGCGTTTTTTTCTCCTACTTCATTTACACCCAATCACCAAAAAAAATATTAAAAATTATACGTTAATAATAATTAAAAATAACTTTTGCGTTCTTACACTTTATTTCTATAAAATTTGACAAATATTTTTTTAAATAACTAATTATTTTTTCAGGTCGAGTCAAGTCCATAATCCTGTGTAAAATACTATACAATGTTTTACCGGTCTCTCATTGATCAAACTTAATATATTTTC
>NZ_QPTY01000109.1:0-793 GCF_005236045.1 Enterococcus sp. VV15 | reverse complement strand
TTGAAAAATTACAACCAAGTTTACTTACGTTCTGAAACTTATTTAGGTTGGGGTATTATGGATGGCAATAGCTTTGCGCGAGTAATTAAAACAGGAGGCTAATAAAATGATTTATAAAAATAAAAAGACAGGAGTTACTTTTAGTAGCTCCTGTCTTATTTCTGGTGGCGATTGGGTTATTGTCAATAAAGATCAAGTATTAAACGACAACCAAAAAGAAAAAATTTATGCACATATTGAATCAGAAGGTGATTCAGATATTCAAAAAATTGAGATCGAATCAGGTGCCGATAAAGAAGCCAAAACGGGTGATGCCGCATATGATTCAATTACTATTCCACAAATTAAACAAGAATTAGATGCTTTCGGCATTAAATACAGCGCCACTGCTAAGAAACAAGAGTTGTATGACTTAATGATGTCGCAAGGGAAGTGATTAAATGCAGCCTTTTGCAATGATTGAGGATTTAGAAAATCTATGGCGTAAATTAAAGCCTGATGAAACCGAACGTGCCAAGCAACTACTTGTCATTGTTTCTGACTCGCTACGTGAAGAAGCCGGACGAGTGGGTAAAGACTTAGACACGATGATCAATGAAAAGCCACCTTATTTCACCAATGTAGTGAAGTCAGTGACGGTTGACATCGTTGCGCGAACACTTATGACGTCAACTGACCAGGAACCGATGACCCAAACGACAGAAAGTGCATTGGGCTATTCCTGGTCTGGGTCGTATCTCGTTCCTGGTGGAGGATTGTTCATCAAGAACACGGAACTAAGCCGTTTAGGTTT
>NZ_QPTY01000108.1:0-815 GCF_005236045.1 Enterococcus sp. VV15 | reverse complement strand
TTGTGGTTAAAAACATTGTACCGTAAAAGGGCTGTTACATGGCCTTTTATCTTTTACACAATTATATGGACTTTATCAAAAAAAGATAATAGATGATGAAGATACAACTAAGCCTATATATAAAGAGAGTTTAGGAAAGGTGATGATTGAAAAATCAGTTAAGGTAGGAGAGATTATTGGCCTGGTTGAGACAGTTTCGCCGATGATCAAAGATTTATTGCAGTTTATATTTTGATATTCTTTTATTAAATTTAAGGAGGTATTTAATTGGATACAGTAATTTCTATTGATATACATAAGTATTTTGAAGATCCTGAAGAATTACAAAGTCTTTTTAAACAAATACAACAAATAGAAACTATTGATAATCTTCTAAGTATAATTTGTATATATAAAATAGAAAAAAGGCTAAACTACAAATATGAAATGGAAATCATTCAAAATGTTATAAATAAACATCCAAAATTTGTTAATAAATTAAAAAGGATTATTGGGAAATCATTAAATAAGAAGAATGCAGATGAATGGCTTATTGAGTTTTTAAATGTAGATGATGAATATAAAGGAATAATGAGATTTTTTCATGAATTATTTTTTGAATATAAATACTGGGAAAATCTATCTAGTGATTGTATGAAAAAATATTTAGATAGTGATTTTGTTGATTATAATTATATCTTAAAAAAGAGAAGTCTAACTGATAAATATAGTGAAGAAATAATTGAAAGTATGGTTAATGATAAAGTCCATATAATTGTGTAAAAGATAAAAGGCCATGTAACAGCCCTTTTACGGTACAATGTTTTTAACCACAA
>NZ_QPTY01000107.1:0-820 GCF_005236045.1 Enterococcus sp. VV15 | reverse complement strand
ATATAAGAAAACCCGAAAAGAAGGCACTCTCTTCGGGTTTTCGGTCTGTACTGAAATCAAGGTATTATTGGGAATCCCAGCTTAAATCATAGATGCCGTAAGGGATTTTATTCTTTATTTAAAACTTTGCAACAGAACCAAGTATTGTCTATTTTTAATAGTTATCTATTATTTAACGGGAGGAAATAATTCTATGAGTCGCTTTTTTAAATTTGGAAAGTTACACGTTACTAAAGGGAATGGAGATAAATTATTAGATATACTACTGACAGCTTCCAAGAAGCTAAAGAGGTCCCTAGCGCCTACGGGGAATTTGTATCGATAAGGGGTACAAATTCCCACTAAGCGCTCGGGACCCCTTGTAGGAAAATGTCCTAAGTGTGGCAACAATATTGTATTAAAAAAATCGTTTTATGGTTGTTCAAATTATCCTGAATGTAAGTTTACTTTAGCTGAACATTTTAGAAAGAAAAAACTAACCAAAACGAATGTAAAAGAATTACTGGAGGGAAAAGAAACCCTGGTAAAAGGAATCAAAAACAAAGAGAAAAAGCCCTACAATGCCGTTGTAAAAATTGGGGAAAAGGGATATATTGATTTTATCTCTTTTTCAAAATAAACATAAAAGCCCTTTAAAGAGGGCTTTTATATATTAATCACAAATCACTTATCACAAATCACAAGTGATTAATCACTTGTTTATTAAGATATTAAAAGCTATAATTTAAATAAAGGGTTCTGTTAGTCAAGTCCATAATCCTGTGTAAAATACTATACAATGTTTTACCGGTCTCTCATTGATCAAACTTAATATATTTTC
>NZ_QPTY01000106.1:0-848 GCF_005236045.1 Enterococcus sp. VV15 | reverse complement strand
GTGATCAAACAATCTTCTTCAGGTGAACAACCTCTAGAAGGGGCTATTTTCCAATTAAAGGGTGGGACACTTGATGTAACACTGAAAGATAACCATGATGGCACTTATTCTTTACCAGACAACGCACGGTTAGACAAAGGGGAAACCTATACTTTGACCGAAGTAAAAGCCCCAAAAGGTCATGAGTTGTCTCAGAAACAGATTTGGACGATCAAGGTATCGGATGAAGGGAAAGTAACCATTGATGATAAAGACACGTCGATCAAAGACGATACGATTACACTTACGGTCACGAACCAGTTCAAAAAGATCCCGATAGGCATTCGCAAGTATACGACCCAAGAAGGAAAACAAGTCAATCTAGCAAAGGCAATTTTTGATTTACAGAAAAAATCAGCTTCAGGGGACTATCAAACAAAAGAAACAAAAGAAACGGATACGGATGGGTTCGCTTTGCTCGAAGTGAACGAACCTGGAGAATATCGAATCGTAGAAACCAAAGGACCAGAAGGCTATGATACGATTCCTGGTAACTATATGTTTACGATCGATAAATATGGGGAGATCCACTATGACGGAAACAATGTTGAAACAGCAGATCAGTGGACATTAACACATGAAAATCACTTAAAACCCTTTGACTTGACCGTTCACAAAAAAGAAGACAATGGAAAAGCATTACCTGGGGCAAAATTTCGTTTACAAGGAAATGGTGTGGATATCGAATTGCCAAAAGAGGGGCAGGCAACAGACACCTTCCTATTTGAAAATCTACAGCCAGGTACGTATACCTTGACAGAAACATACACGCCAGAAGGCTATCAAGGACTGAAACAGAGTGTGACAGT
>NZ_QPTY01000105.1:0-859 GCF_005236045.1 Enterococcus sp. VV15 | reverse complement strand
ATGAAGAAAGAAGAGAAAATGGGAATTTTAAATGAAGAAAATTACACAAGATTAATCGTTGAAACAGAAGAAGGTGAAAAAGTAGCAGAAGTTACATTGACCGATGCAACTCCTGCTGATGGTTACGTAATTAGACTAACGCCTAAATATGATTAATGTTTTGGAAGGAGGCACCGAGATGAAACATTATATAACGAAGTATAAAACAGATGATGGAAAACTAATTGTTGTTTCATGGATTCAAATAAATTTATTTGGTCGTTCGTATTGTTTTTCAAAAAAAGAGCTAGTTATTCAAAAGAACAACTAGCAAAAAATATTACTTCTTGACCCATTTATTATTAGGTTTTGAAGTAGGTGGAAGAAAGACCGACCAGCGAAGGCAATCGCTAATCGGCAACAAAAGAATAAATATATCGGGAGAATTATAACACATGAACGAAAAAATTGAAAATCTTATTGAAGAATTGAAGAAAGAATGCAACAAAGAAAATATTGGTCTTTCTTTATCATTAGTAAATGAGGAAACATTTGGAATGATAGCTGCTGGTCCAGCTAATCTTGCTGCTATGGGTGCTTTATTGCAAGGAAAAAAATATATAGAAATCGCTGAAGGAAATTGCCATTGTGAAGAGTGTAAGAAAATAAGAGAAGTCATTAATGCGGTTGATGATGAAGTTTCTTCCGCACAACATACTTTTGTTATTAATAACAAGGAAGATTTAGCTGATGTGATGACCCGTATTTTCAAGGGGGATTTCTAATGATTAAAATCAACACACTGTGGATTGCACTATTTGTCTTTATGCTTGTAGTAATCTCAAACGCTAATTTGTTTGTAGGTTGTTTATTTGCAGGG
>NZ_QPTY01000104.1:0-881 GCF_005236045.1 Enterococcus sp. VV15 | reverse complement strand
TCTAATAAAGCATCTGGAACAAATACACCTAGAATAGCATCCAATAAATTAAATGCTGCATTTCTAACGATCTCTTGGCGATTTCTAATGTTATCAGCAAAACCATTCACAAGATCAATCACAGCATCCATCAATCGTCCTTGGGATTGCACAACTCCACGTACCATTGCATCAACTAAATCCATCGCTGCATTCACAATATCTGGAATTTTATTGGCAATTCCTTTCAAAAATTTAACGATTAAATTAACAGCGGCGTTAATTATCTGACCTAAATTATTTGCGATTCCGTTAACAAAATTCACAATTAGTTTAGCGGCTACACTGATGATATCTGGCATTCTAGAAGCTAACGTATTCGTAAAATTCACCATTAAATTAACAGCTGTATTTACAATTGTTGGCATGTTTTGTGCGATCACTTGTGCAAAATTCAAAATGATATTTAATGCCTGTTGCGTGACTTGGCCTATATTATTGGCAATACCTTGTAAAAAATTAATTAATAAAGAAAAACCAGCTTGTAATACCATTGGTAAATACGAATTTAATGAAGCTAACCACGTGGTAATTAAAACCGCCATATTTCCCACAAGAACTGGTGATTGTTGCGTAATACCTTGGAGTAAAACATTAATCAAATTAGCTCCTGCAACTACAACTTGAGGAAGTGCTATCGTCAATGCTCCTAAAAATGCTGTAATAATTGAGGTAGCGGATTGAACAATTGTTGGTATTAATAGTAATAGTGAACTAGTGAAAGTCATTACCAATTGAGCTACGGATAATGAAAGATGCGGTAGACCTTGCGCAATTCCTGTGATAAATCCACCAATTACTGCCAATCCACCAGAAATAATCCCTGGTAAAGCTGCACCTAT
>NZ_QPTY01000103.1:0-1046 GCF_005236045.1 Enterococcus sp. VV15 | reverse complement strand
TTGTGGTTAAAAACATTGTACCGTAAAAGGGCTGTTACATGGCCTTTTATCTTTTACACAATTATATGGACTTTATCGCATCACTCACAAAACTTTTTATAATATGATCAACTGTTTTTATAGCATAATCACCATATAGGAGTGTGGAAGATGAAAAAAACAATTATTCTCGTTAGTAGTATTTTAATAATAGTAGCTATATTTTTTATTGCTGATTTCTTGACCTCTCCTATAAAAGATATCTCTTCAAAAGCACAGATGCAGCCAACACAAACATCAAAGATGGACTATGTGCCTACTGAAAACGAACTAGTCAAAAGTGAAGGCTCTCAGCTTCGTCTATTAGGCAGTTATGAAGTTGTTGAGATCAATTTTGATGATCATCCTTATATCACTTTGCTCAATGAAAAACACGAGGATATCAGCTTTACGATCACTATTTTAGACAAAGATAAAAAGACATTCATTATCCCAGCTATCCAATTCGCACCACAGAATCTACATGTATCAGATACCTTTGGTTTAGCAAAAAAAGATACTCGCTATTTTGCTTACAAAGAATAGCATCCCCCTCCTGAGTACAATACTATTGAGAAATCCTCCAACCAATATACCCCCTCACGGTATTTTTACGCAATACATAGAGGACGTAAGGCAAAAGTAAAGCCACTGTTGCCTCCCACTTCAAACAAAAATAAATGATGGGAGAAGAAGTATTTCCTTCGAAAAATCAGTATTCACTAAAAATTTGAAAAGTAATTTTCATATAGCCTTCTTCTTTCTCAAAATGAAACACTTCTAACCTTTTGTTTACTTCCCATATTTGAAGTTTCCGAGCTGATCTGTTCTACCCACTCATTGATGTATCCTTCTCCACATTTTACTCCATTTACTTCTAACTCCTACAAACGTCTTTACGATTTTCTTTGATTCGTTATTTTAAATTTATAAAATAATATCTATTTTTATAGTCAAGTCCATAATCCTGTGTAAAATACTATACAATGTTTTACCGGTCTCTCATTGATCAAACTTAATATATTTTC
>NZ_QPTY01000102.1:0-1048 GCF_005236045.1 Enterococcus sp. VV15 | reverse complement strand
TATAATTTTTAAACATAAGGCACACTCCTTGTCGGTTTGGTTTAGTCACTTTAATCATACAAGGTTGTGTGCTTTTTATGTACCTTTAAATCAAAAAAAGTGGGGCAATAATCAGATTTTTTTCTGACTATTGTCCCACACACATTTAGATTCCAAACAATATGTTTTTGATCACTTAAAAAATAAACTAATTGATCTAGGGTATCTTTTTTATCTAATTCGAAATAAAGATCTCCTTCAATCTCTTGGTCAGGTTCTATTTCTTGTCCCAAAATATTATAATTTGTGCTTACGCTATGCTGTTTTTCATCTTTCGTTTGAAGACGAAAATCTATTGATCCTAATCCTTTAGAAGCAGAAGAAATATTTTTACCTTTTACATGTATTGTATATAAAATTTTGCCTTTTTTATCACCATTGATTTCCTTTTTATCAGGTTTGTTTACAGTGATTTCTAAACCATCAATAACATTCGTTTTGTCTAAATCATTAATTTTTTGAGTTTCTATATTTAGTTCTTTATTAGAAGAAGTAGAATTTTTCGATGTATTTTTATAATTATTTTTACAACTAGTTAAGATTGGTGTCGATAATAATAATAATATACACAATAATAATATTTTTTTCATTTATTTTTATCCTCCTTAGATTTCTTAGTCATTTTAACAAGTTTTTATTTGTTTCAAAATCATTTTACGGATTTTAATGAGATACAATTTAGATATATTCTATTATTGATTTTTCAGGATTTTTGTACATCTATAATGAAAATAGGTTAATGATAAAGTAAGAAATGAGCATACTATTGTTTTCTATTTGATAAGATAAAAGTGTAAAAAACTATGAGACTATAACATAAAGCAGAGTAGAAGAAAATGTTTATTTTTCTTTCTACTCTGCTTTATTTATATTATATTCGTTTAAAAATATTTTTTTCACTAGTTATTATAAAGAATATTCTAATAAATTTTAGTCAAGTCCATAATCCTGTGTAAAATACTATACAATGTTTTACCGGTCTCTCATTGATCAAACTTAATATATTTTC
>NZ_QPTY01000101.1:0-1066 GCF_005236045.1 Enterococcus sp. VV15 | reverse complement strand
GAAAATATATTAAGTTTGATCAATGAGAGACCGGTAAAACATTGTATAGTATTTTACACAGGATTATGGACTTGACTTTTTTTTAAGTATCATATTTTTCCGAAAAGAAATACAGTCTAAGTGGGTTGATTTTCTATTTAATTGGAAATCTAATTTAAAATATATTTTCTGCGGTATAGTTTTAATATTTGTTTTAAATATTATTTTAGGTATATTTTTAAAACAACAAGGAACTAACCAAGAGAGTTTAGACATTATGTTAAAGATATCATCTGGTATTTTAAGTATCTTATTTTACTTAGTTACTGTCATTGTCGGTCCTATAAACGAAGAAGTAGTGTTCAGACGTATACTAATTGGAGATGGTAATAAAATATTTTCGAAAACCTTGTTATTAATTTTTTCTTCTGTCTCTTTTGGATTAATTCATATACACAAAATTTCTGAATTACCAATTGCTATTCCTTATATCTGTGCGGGCTTTATTTTTGGATATATATATATTAGATTTAATAATATATTTTCTAGCATTGCAATTCATGTATTAAATAATTTAATTGGTATTTTATTATTGCTATTTATTGTGTGATTATCTGTTTCTGCTGCAATTTTAGGGCTATGTTTGCACATAATAATTGGTATGATTCTCTGAAAATAGTAAACTAATAATTCGATGCAGATGGTTTAACCTTGGATATTTGGTTACGTAAAAAACGGGACACACAAGCAGCCTATGCTTTTCTTAAGCGGTTAGTGAAGCAGTTTGATGAACCGAAGGTTGTAGTCACAGATAAAGCCCCCTCTATTACAAGTGCCTTTAAGAAACTAAAAGAATACGGCTTTTATCAAGGGACAGAACATCGTACCATTAAATACCTGAATAATTTGATTGAACAAGACCATCGTCCAGTAAAGAGACGCAATAAATTCTATCGAAGTTTACGCACTGCCTCTACCACGATTAAAGGCATGGAAGCCATTCGAGGATTATATAAGAAAACCCGAAAAGAAGGCACTCTCTTCGGGTTTTCGGTCTGTACTGAAATCAAGGTATTATTGGGAATCC
>NZ_QPTY01000100.1:0-1079 GCF_005236045.1 Enterococcus sp. VV15 | reverse complement strand
AAATGTAATGACTGGTAAACTTTCAAAAGCTTCTGGATTAATAATGACTCCATTATTTTTAATTTCTCTTTCCTCATCCCCATCTTGTCGGAATACGAAGGGTTGACACTTAAAAATAAAATCAATATCTAGCCAATCTCTTTTCTTGTCTTTCGCAGAAATCTCACTGTATCCTAAAGCTTGATAGTAATATTCGTTATCTTCGCTAAATATCAATGGAGAGTATACTTTATCTAAATATAGCCATGCAGCGATTTCTCTTAACTGCATGGCTATAGTTCTATCTTTTTCTTTATAAACCCTTACTGGAAATACTTTTTCAATATCATTATATTTCCCCTTATCAAATATAATGTCTGAGCTTCTTCCATCAACTTCAACAAATTCGAGCGATGTTTCAGGAATAACAAATTCAAGTTCATTTCTCAATCGTAGATTAAATTCATTAGATTTTTTACCCCTAAATTGAAAATATGGATAATATATTAAACCTATTCTAATCGCCCCCTTGTTTGTCTTTCGGTTAAGATTGCCAATTCTTTTGATGTTTCTTCAATTGATCGATCTGACGAAAGATCAGCTTTTTCAATATTTATATGAAATATTGGTTGGTAAGATTTTGATTGATTATTTGTATTATTTATAATTCGAGAACCAGCTGAAGCCGATCCTATTTTTGAAGTACCCAGAGCTGATTCAGGAGAAAGCGAAATCATTCTATTAAAATCTTGTACATTTATAGGAATTTCCATTTTGAAATCCCGTTCTAGTGAATTCGCCATGGTGCTAATGGTTTTTTGTACAGATTTAAAATTGCTTTTTAAACTTTCGTTTAACCCATACATCATTGCTTTACCAGCTGGAATTAGCAATCTCTTATCATACGGGAGTGGTCCTTTATGTTCCTTTATCCATTCTGCAATCCCACTAACAAAACTTTTGACTTTTTCAAATCCTGCTTCTAACCCTTTTAGAAAACCGTCTATAATTGCCCACCCTGCATCTAATAAAGCATCTGGAACAAATACACCTAGAATAGCATCCAATAAATTAAATGCTGCATTTCTAACGATCTCTTG